>NZ_DASRXP010000764.1:0-7786 GCF_035687465.1 Kribbella sp. | reverse complement strand
TTGGGCGGTCTCGCGATCCTGGAGAACGCACTGGAGCGGACCGCCTCGATCGAGCTGGTAGAGGCTTCCGGGATCGCCGGGGCAGCCGAGAACGCGTTGCTGCAGCGGGCCGGCGGTCTGATGGGGCGGCTGCCGTTCGACGAGTTGGACGTGCTGGTCGTGGACGAGATGGGCAAGGACAAGTCCGGCACCGGGATGGATACGAATGTGCTCGGCCGGTGCTGGGTGCACGGGATCCCGGAGTTCGAATCGCCTTCGATCGCGGCCGTCAGCGTTCATCGGCTGTCGGAGGCGTCGCACGGGAACGCGTCCGGGCTCGGGCTGGCCGATGTGATGCCGGCGAGGATGTTGGAGCAGATCGATCTGCGGGCGAGTTATGTGAACGCGTTGACCTCCGGGACCGGTGGAGCGCGGCGGTCCCGGCTGCCGATGGTGATGGAGGATGACGCGGCTGCGGTCGTTGCTGCGGTGACCATGAGCGGACGGCGGGATTGGGCGGACCTGCGGTTGGCCCGGATTCGGGACACCTTGTCGCCGAGTGAGTTGATGGTGACGCCCGCGCTGCTGGCCGAGGCGGGCGATCGGTTCGATCTGGAGATCACCGGGACGGCGCGGAACCTGACGGATGCGTCCGGCCGGTTGGTGGACTGGAGTGACGGGTGAACCTGCGGGAGGCCCGGGCGTTGCTCGCCGATCGCGGGTTCGCCGGAGCCGGGGAATCAGCGAGACGCTTCGGCGACGGCTCGGCGTACAAGGTTGAGATCCCGAGTTGCGAGGGGCCGCGGGTGCTCGCCGCAGTACTCGAGGAGGCGTCGCGACGAGGTGTGACCGTTCATCGGGTCTCGCAGGGCAGCGGCGTGATGATGCTGACCGACGGCGAGATCGAGGAGATGCTCTCGCTCGGTTCAGCGGCCGGTGTCGAGGTCTGTCTGTTCCTGGGGCCGCGCGCTGCCTGGGACACGGGCGGTCAGGCGAAGGTGTCGGCCGCTGTCGGTGGAGTTGCTCGGGGCAATGAAATGGTTGCCGCGTCGCTCTGTGATGCCTTCCGGGCGGTTGAACTCGGGGTGCGGAGTCTGCTGGTGGGCGACCTCGGAGTACTGGAATTGCTTGGTCTGTTGAAGAAGGAAGGTTCGTTGCCTTCCGATCTGGTGCTGAAGACCTCGGTCTTGATGCCGTTGGCAAATGCTCCGACGGGCGCGCTTTATGAGCGGCTTGGGGCGACCAGTTTGAACGTGTCGACGGATCTGCCGCTGCCTGTGCTGGCGGAGATCCGCGCGGCGACTTCGGTCCCGATCGACATGTACATCGAGGTGCCGGACGACCAGGGTGGTCACGTGCGGTTCTACGACGTACCCGAGGTCGTGCGGGTGGCAGCGCCGGTCTATCTGAAGATGGGGCTGCGCAATGCGCCGAACATCTACCCCGCCGGGCTGCACCTGGCCGCGACGGCGGAGGCACTCGGGCGCGAACGGGTCCGCCGGGCCGAACTGATCTTGCGACTGCTGGCCGAACAGGATGAGGAATGAGCTCAGACCCACTGGTTTCCCGACTGCGAGCGTCTCTCGGCGAGAAGGCGGTCGTCACCGACCCCGACATACTGGACAGCCATCGCAACGACCACGCGACCTTCTGTACTGCGGGGGTGCCGCGACTCCTGGTCCGGCCTTCGTCCACGGCCGAGGTGCAGGAAGTTCTCCGTGCGGCAGGCGAGTACGGCGTACCGGTGGTGACGCAGGGCGCGCGGACCGGGTTGTCCGGGGCTGCGAACGCACTCGACGGGTGTCTGCTGCTGTCGACCGCGCGGCTGAACAAGATCCTGGAGATCTCGGTCGAGGACCAGGTCGCCGTTGTCCAGCCGGGCGTGATCAACGCTGACCTGTCGCGGGCTGTCCTCGAGCAGAGGTTGTTCTATCCGCCGGATCCTTCGTCGTGGGAGATGTCCACGATCGGTGGGAACATCGCGACGAACGCGGGTGGACTGTGTTGTGTGAAGTACGGCGTGACGGCGGACTTCGTTCGCGGGCTCGAGGTGGTGCTGGCGTCGGGCGAGGTGGTCCGGGTCGGCCGGCGATCAGCGAAGGGCGTCGCGGGGTACGACCTGACCCGTTTGATCGTTGGCTCCGAGGGGACGCTGGGCGTGGTCACGGAGGCGACACTCTCGCTGCGTCCCGCGCCTGAGGCGGCGTTGACCGCAGCCGCTACGTTCATGTCGATCGAGGCCGGGATCGCGGCCGCCGCTGCCGTGATGGCGTCGGGGTTGCGGCCGTCGTTGTTGGAGTTCCTGGACGGGCCGACGGCTCGGGCGATCCAGGACTATCGGGACATGGGGTTGCCGGCTGACGTGGGTTCGCTGCTGATCGCGCAGTCCGATCGTGGTCCGCGGGCTGCTGAGGATGTCGCTGCTATCGCGGAGATCTGCACGTCGTTCGGTGCTGTGGATGTGGCGGTGGCCTCGGACGCCGAGGAGTCGCGGATGCTGCTCGAAGCCCGCCGGCTGGTGAACGCCGCGCTGGAACCACTCGGCGTCACGCTGATCGATGATGTCGCGGTACCGCGGAGCAAGCTGGTCGAGCTACTCAACGGGATCGCCGCCATCGGCACGAAGTACGACGTACTGATTTGTTGCCCTGGGCATGTAGGTGACGGGAACATGCATCCGACGGTGGTGTTCCAGCGGGACGATCCAGCGGCCGAGGCGCGAGCGCTGGAGGCGTTCGGCGCGGTGATGGAACTCGGCCTGGCCCTCGGCGGCACGATCACGGGCGAACACGGCATCGGCAAACTCAAACGCCAATGGCTGGCGCAGGAACTCGGCCCGACCGGCCTAGCCCTCCAACGCCAGCTCAAGTCCGTCTTCGACCCTGGGAACCTCCTCAACCCCGACAAACTCTTCCTCTAAAAACGCTTGCGTCCGAAGAACCTGAGGTCCTGACCCAAGGTTCTTCGGACGCAACGAGGCAGCGCGGCGGTCAGCGGCGGGTGGTACGGCTGGGGGCGGCGACTGCTGCGCCGATGCCGTCGAGGATCCTGTCGAGGCCGAAGCGGAAATGCTCGTCCAGCACCGGATCGGCGGCGGTCGGGTCGGCCGCGGCATCGAAGTGCCCTGAGGCAAGAAGCCGAGCCGTCTCCGGATACCTGTCGGGGTCGACCAGCTCCGCGAGGTTGCGGGCGTACTCACGCTCGGCGTCAGCCTGATTGCCGCTGTCGCCACGACTTCTCGCCAGGTCCTGGGACAGCAAGGTCGTGTAGCGAACGTAGCCGTTCAGCAACGTCAGGCTGGCGACCTTCTCGGACCAGTCGAGCCGGGTGTCGCGTAGTGCGCGGAGACCGGCTTCCATCCAGGCGATCTCCTGGGGGCCGGACGGGGGACCGGTGATCGGGATCCGGGTCAGCCATGGCCGCCGGCGGTTGAGTGCCCGGGCGGCGATTGCCCACTGGCGCAGACCTTCCCGCCAGTCTGACGCGCTGATCTCGGGCGGCAGACCGAGGGCGGAGTCGTGCATGAGGACCAGGAGCTCCTCCTTGGAGCCGATGTAGCGATAGAGCGACATCGGCGTGAAGCCCAACGTCTTCGCGACCTTCGGCAGCGTCGCGCCCGGCAGCCCCTCGCGGTCCGCGAGATCGACGGCGGTCCGCACGACCTTCTCGACGTCGAGCTCCGCAGGCCGGCCGAGACGCGAGGTCCCGGCGAGTCGCCAGAGGCGTCCGAGCAGCGCGGGGCGTGGGCCATCCATCATCGCGTAGTTGCACTCCTTGGCCCGATCACAGGGTTAGTCTACTACAGATAGTTTATTCCTTATACTTATCTCGGACGAGGGGTCGACCATGACATCTGAAGGTGCATCTCCGGACCGACCGTCCCGGCGGCGCGTCCTCGGCAGGGCCGTGGCGGCGGCCGGCGCGGGCGTCATCGGCTCGGCAGCGGTCGCGCGCTCAGCGACCTCAGCCACCGTGCGTACGTCGACGGCATCAGGGGCTGTTCGGCGCGGAAGTTTCGCGTTGGTCAACGTCACCGTGATCGACGGCAGCGGCGCCGGACCCTTGCATGACATGACAGTGGTGGTCGTCGACGGGCGAATCGACTCTGTTGAGAAGACTGCCGCCGCGCGCCCGCGGCCCGATCTGCAGACCATCGACCTGACCGGCAAGTTCGTCATCCCCGGCCTGATCGAATCCCACGTCCACACCGGCGGTCCGGAGCAGGTGCTGGCGCCGCTGTATGCACTCACCGGGATCACCACAGTGCGAGAGATGCGCGGTGAGGCCTTCCATCACGCCTGGCGCGACAAGATCCAGCAGGGTCGGCTACTCGGCCCGCGGTGGGTGATCGGCAGCCCGATCGTCGACGGCGTTCCCTCGCTGCACACCCACGACACCGGCTCACTCGATGAGGTGAGCACTCCCCAGCAGGCGCGCGAGGCGGTCCGCGCGGCCAAGCGAGCAGGCGCCGACTTCATCAAGGTGTACTCCCGCCTCACCCCCGAGGCCTATCTCGCGATCGCCGACGAGTCGCGCCGGCAGGGCATCCCGTACGCGGGCCACTGCCCGGACCTGATGACGATCGCCCGCGCGAGTCACCTCGGCCAGGCGAGCATCGAGCACCTCCATGCCCTCCTGCTCTCCACCTCGCACCGCGAGTCCGAGATCCGGCGTGGGCTGGCGGGGATCACGATCGACGGATCGCAGGACAGCTTCCATCGGTATGCGAGCTGGTTCCGGCAGGTCCATCCGCTCGAGTACAAGGCAGTCCGCAGTTACCAACCAGCTCGCGCGACCACGCTCTTCCGCCTGCTCGCCGCCCGGAGCACCGCAGTGGTGCCGACGCTCGCGGTCCACCGGACCTTGGAGTTGCCGGACCAGGTTCAGAGCCGGCCGGACGAGACCAAGTACCTCCCGGCCTGGATGACCGAGTGGTGGGCCGATGTGACCGAGGTAGTTGTCGGCGGCCGTACGCCGGAGCAGGCGCGCCAGATCCGGGAGATCTACGCGCACCGGCAACGGTTGGTTCACCTGATGGTCGAGCTGGGGGTTCCCGTGCTGGCGGGGACGGATACCGGAAACCCTTACCTGGTTCCTGGATATGCCTTGCATCAGGAGCTGGAGCTGCTGGTCGAGGCAGGACTGACGCCCCTCCAGGCGCTGCGCTCGGCGACGTATGAACCCGCCAAGCTCCTCCGCCGGGAGGACTCGCTCGGCACCGTCACCCCAGGCAAAGCTGCGGATCTGATTGTCCTCGACAACGATCCGCTGCGCGACATCCGCAACACCAGGCAGATCCATGCACTGGTGATCGACGGTCGGCTGATCGACCAGGAGGAACGCATCCGCCTGCTCGCCGCGGTCGAGCAAGCTGCCGCCGACAGCGTGCCTCCCGCACAACCAGCGGCGGTCATCGGTTGTGGATGTCACTGACGTTGTCTCTCTGCCTGGAGTCGAACCAGGGACCCGGCCTTCGGAGGGCCAGGCGTGCATCCGTCACCAGAGAGTCCGCCCCGAACCGTTGCCGGTCCGGGGCGTCCACTTACTCGTCGACTGAGACGACGCGGACCCAGTCGGAGCAGTCGGCTTCGCACCAGACGTGGTCGCCCGGGTGGGCGATCCGATCGCGCTGGACGTGCCCGCACGCGAGCTGCACCCGGCGCAGCGCGTGACCCTGCTGGACCGGAGCACCGGTCCTACCGCCGGGAATCCGCCCGGACTTCCTCCGTGGAGTTCTGAGATCGGCCATGGCCGGTCCTCCTCTCTAACTTGTTGTTCTGTTGGTTCCTTGCGTCCGAAGAACTGGCGGGACGTCCCTCCAGTTCTTCGGACGCAAGCGAATCGAGCCTTGCGCGGTGAGAGTGAGATTCGAACTCACGGACCAGCCGAAACCGGCCGACGGTTTAGCAAACCGCTGCCCCTGCCATCAGGCGGACCTCACCATTGGTTGCCCGAGACACCTGTTCCCGAGCAAGCGTTCACCCCGGGCGGCCGCCGTCTCCCCTGACGACGGCGGCCGCCGTACTGACTAGCCCTTGACACAAACGACCTGCTTGAGGTGGGCAACGACCTCGACCAGGTCGGACTGGGCGGCGATGACCGATTCGATGTCCTTGTACGCCGCCGGCAGCTCGTCCAGCACACCGGCGTCCTTGCGGGACTCGACACCCGCGGTCTGCGCGATCAGGTCGTCGACCGTGTAGCGACGCTTCGCCTCGTTGCGGCTCATCCGCCGGCCTGCCCCGTGCGAGGCCGAGTAGAACGACTGCTCCGAGCCAAGCCCACGGACGACGTACGAACCCGTGCCCATCGATCCCGGGATCAGCCCCAGATCACCCCGCCCGGCCCGGATAGCACCCTTGCGAGTGACCAGCAGGTCGAGCCCGTCGATCGTCTCCTCCGCCACGTAGTTGTGGTGGCAGGAGATCGGCGACTCGAAGGTGATCTCCTGGGCGAACGACTCCCGGACCGCCTGCATCACGAGTGAGAGCATCACCGCGCGGTTCCGCGATGCGTACTCCTGCGCCCATGTCAGGTCCCGCCGGTACGCGTCCATCTCCGGCGTACCCGAGAGGAACACGGCGAGATCCCGGTCCGGCAGGTCGGCGTTGTGCGGCAACGCCTTGGCGATCCGCATGTGCCGCTCCGCGAGTTCCTTGCCGATGTTGCGCGAACCCGAGTGCAGCATCAGCCAGACCCGGTCCTCGTCGTCGAGGCAGACCTCGATGAAGTGGTTGCCACCACCCAGCGACCCCATCTGCTGGTGCGCCTTCTTCTCCCGGTCCTGCACCCCGTCGTGCAGGCTGGAGAACGAACCCCAGAAGCGATCCCAGCCCCGGTCCAGCCCGAGCTTCCTCACGCTGACGGGATACTCGTGCGCCCGGAACCCGACCGGTACTGCGGCCTCGATCCGCGATCGGATTCCGCCCAGGTCGTCCGGCAGATCCGCCGCAGTCAGAGAAGTGAGCACACCCTCCATGCCACAACCGATGTCGACCCCGACCGCGGCCGGCGACACGGCCTGGTACATCGCGATCACCGAACCGACGGTCGCCCCCTTGCCCAGGTGCACATCCGGCATCACCCGCACACCGTGAACCCACGGCAGCGCAGCGATGTTCCGCAGCTGCTGCAGCGCCTGCGCACCTACCTCATGTTCCTGGGCCCACATCAGAGTGGAGCTCTTCGCCCCACTCAGCTCAACCGGGTACTGAACGTCCATCTCCCCACTCCTGTCTGTTTGGTCTGCGGCAGAGCACGGTCTCGAACCGTGACACCCCGTTGAGGGACAAGCCGTTTTCGGGACGGCTGCCGATAGGCCGAAGCTCGGCTTACTCTGCCCGAGGCTTTGCGTGGAGATCCCGGGTGTCGAACCCGGTGAAGCGACCTTGCAAGGGTCACCCGCGTGCCGACGCGATCCCCGTTAGGGCGTTCCGCCGTACAGCTGCCAGGGCAGGGCTCGAACCTGCGGGACCCCGGGTCAGAACCGAGGGTGGGACGCCGTCGCCCACCTGGCACCGCTCCGACGCGGCACCGGCGGGCGCCGCGTCAGAGAGCTAACTCCGCACGAGAGGGAATCCACGGCTGCCATAGCAGCGGCATTTTGGCTTCCTCGGGCGTACGGCAGCCCTTCTTCTCGTTGCACGCGGCATGCGCCGCGACAGCGTTCAGCCACTCGCCGCGCCCGCCACGGGACCGCGGTACGACGTGGTCCATCGTGGTCGCGCCCGTCTTGCCGCAGTACGCACAGCGGAACTTGTCACGCTTCAGTACGCCGGCTCGCGTGTACTGCAGTCGGCCGGTCGCG
>NZ_DASRXP010000763.1:0-2773 GCF_035687465.1 Kribbella sp. | reverse complement strand
ACCGAGCTGATCCGCCGGGCGTACCAGTCTGGGTCGTCGGTGGAGCCGGTCAGGCGGGTGTGGGTGGCGTCGATCGGTTCGAGGCGGCCCAGGTTCCGGGCGATCCAGTCCCCGGCCCCTGCGACCGGGGCGTCGATGATGATCTCGATCTTGTACTTCCAGCCTTCGGAGAGGTGTTCTTCGATCGTCCGGACCGGGTCGAGGTCCACGGGCGGGTCGAAGGTGGTCGGCAGGGTTTCGACGGTGGTGATCCGGTCGAGCCGGAGGACTCGGCGGGCGTCCTTGGTGTGTGACCAGCAGAGCAGGTACCAGTAGCCGTGGCGGATGGAGACCGCCCACGGATCGACCTCCATGATCCGTCCCTCACCGTGCCCGCGCCGATAACCGAGCCGCAACCTCCGGCCGTCGGCGCAACCCTGGACGACAGCGGCGGTGATCTCAGGCTCGGGGTTCGTCGTATGACCGTTGGCGTGCGGCGTCGTCAACTGCCGGATCGCTTCGGCCGGCTCGGCGACGGACGTGGGCAGGACGCGGATGATCTTGTTGAGCGCCCGGCCGGCGGGATCCGTGGCATCGGCGGCCCGGTGCTGTCCCTCCAGTGCCGCCATCATCAGGCCGAGCGCCTCGGCCGTGGAGAACATCAGAGGTGGCAGCCGGAACCCCCGGCCGACGCGGTAGCCGCCGTACCGGCCAGGTGTGGAGTCGACCGGTATGCCCGCCTCTCGCAGGATGCCGACGTACCGGCGGGCTGCTCGGTCGGTCACGCCGAGCCGGGAGCCGAGCTGTTCCCCGGAGATCCCGGGATGGTCCTGGATCAGCTCTAGCGCCACCAGTGCCTTGGCGGTCGGGCTCGCTTCTTCGATCATCAGGTCTCCGCATTCCGGAAGCTGAACGTCCGCGTTCGATCCTAGCGTCGAACGCCCCGCGCGACCCACCGGTTGCTGACAGCAACCAAAGCCCGAAAATGGCCGGAGGAATGTCGAGTTCGTGAGCTGACATTCTCACCATTCAAGATGGAGTCAGGTCGGTGGAAACTCTGGCCTACCGTCATCCGGCTGGGTCAGATCATTCTTGTCAGGAGTGCCGTGGGTTCCGAGGTCGTCGCGACCGTCTCACCGACCAGGCAGGCTTTCCGTCGCGTTCGCCGGGACCGGAGTGCCCGGCTGGGTGCGGTCCTCGTGATCGTGCTCATCGTCATCGCCGCCGCGGCGCCGCTCCTCGCGAGACTCGAGGGGCAGGACGCCTACACCTACAACATCAGCCTGCTCGATCCACTCCGCGGCAATGCCCCGAGCGGCGCGGTCGGGGGCGTCAGCGCGGACCACTGGTTCGGGGTCGAGCCGCTCACCGGCCGGGACCTGTTCGCGATCACAGTGCTCGGCCTTCGCACGTCGTTGTTCATCGCCGTGCTGGTCACCCTGATCACCACCGTGGTCGGCACTCTGGTCGGCATCAGCGCTGCCTACTTCGGCGGCTGGTACGACGCGGTCGTGTCGCGGCTGCTGGACTTCCTCTTCGGGTTCCCGCAACTCGTCTTCATGATTGCCCTGGGCATCATCGTGCCCGCCGGGTTCCCCCGCTCGTTGCTGTTGGTCCTGGTGCTCAGCGTGTTCGGCTGGGCCGGGCTCGCGCGGCTGATCCGCAACCAGGCCAAGTCACTGGTCACCCGGGAGTTCGTCGAGGCGGCCCGGTCGGTCGGTTCCAGCGGCTGGCACGTGATCACCCGCGAACTGCTGCCGAACCTCCTCGGCCCGGTGCTGGTGATCGCAACGATGGCAGTGCCCGGCTTCATTGGGCTCGAGGCCGCTTTGTCGTTCCTCGGCGTCGGAGTGCCGCCGCCGACACCGAGTCTCGGCCGGTCCATCTCGGACTCGATCGTTTGGGTCTACACCGGCACAGATCCGTGGTTCCTGGTTTTCCCCGGCGCCATGTTGTTCCTGGCCGTGCTCGGATTCACCTTGCTCGGCGACGGCGTACGGGATGGTTTCGACGTGCGGTTGAGGAGGGCGAACTGAGATGACCAACCTCCTCTGGTTCGTAGCCCGGCGGCTGCTGGCGACCGTGCTGGTGATGCTCGCGCTGAGCCTCGCCGTCTACCTGATCTTCTACGCGCTGCCGGCCGACCCGGCCCGCCTCGGCTGCGGCAAACCCTGTACTCCGGATCGGCTGGAGCAGGTTCGCCATTTCATGCAGCTCGACCAGAGCACGATCCAGCAGTACCTGGGCTTCCTCAAGGGCATCGTCGCGGGCCGGACCTTCGGCGATGGATCGGCCGCCGTGCAGTGCAACGCGCCCTGCTTCGGTTATTCCTTCCCGCTGGCCCGTCCGGTCACCTCGCTGATCCTCGACCGGCTGCCGATCACCGCGTCCATCGCGCTCGGTGCGGCGGTGCTGTGGCTCGTCGTCGGGGTGTCCCTCGGGGTCGGGGCGGCGCTGCGACGAGGCAAGTTGCTGGACCGGTTCGCGGTCGGGTTCGCCCTGGTCGGAGTGGCGTCGCCGTCGTTCCTGGTGGGGTTGCTGGCGATCCTGGTCTTCGGGTTCTGGCTGAACATGGTTCCGGTGAACGGTTACGTGCCGTTCACGCAGAGTCCGGTCGACTGGGCCTGGCACCTCGTCACGCCCTGGCTGGTGCTCGCCGCGCTGAACGCCGCGTCGTACATCCGGTTGACCAGGTCGCAGATGCTGGAGGAGATGAATCTCGACCACATCACCACCGCCCGGGCGAAGGGAGCCGGTGAGCGGCGGGTCGTGGTGGTGCACGGGCTGCGCGGAG
>NZ_DASRXP010000762.1:0-8465 GCF_035687465.1 Kribbella sp. | reverse complement strand
TCGTCGTGGTGTTGGGAGCCGGGTTGCGGTCCAGGATTTCCTCGAAGTGGCAACCCAGTTGGATGATCCGGCCCCGTCCGAGCGGTCGCATCCCGGCGGCAACAGCGCCGTCCTCCCACAGCAGCAGGTCGCGCGCGTCGGCGGCGGCCCGCTTGAGAGACAACCCGCTGCCCTGCACTGTGGACAGCCACCCGTGATCGGTGAACACCCGCTGACCCGGGGCAGCCTTCAAACCATGGGTCAGCTCCGGTATGTAGGACTCCTGCCCGGGTTGGGCGAGGGAGGAGGTATAGGAGTCGATGCTCAGGACGTCGTAGCCGGTGAGGCGGCCGATGGGCCAGGAGTTGACCTGCGTGGTGGTGTGGCGACCGGTCTGTACGAAACTGATGAAGGTGCCGCCATTGCGGATCCAGGTCTCGATGTGACTGACCAGAGCCTCGTCCATGATCGAGGTGTTCGAGTCGACAATCACCTTGTACTGATCGACTGTGCCGTCGGCAAAGTCCACCTCGGTGACCCCGTCACGGGGACACACCGACAGCATCGGTGATGCAATGTTTCGCCCGTAGTAGCCACCCGGGAGCCAGGTGTTGGGGTCCGCGACCCACGGCCACGAGCCGTGGCCGTTGATTCGCAGGCCGTAGAGGACCGCGACCTCAGCGGTGGGCACGTGGTACTTGCCGATGCTCTCGTACATGGCCCGGTTGCCCTGGAAGAGCTGCAGGACATCGGGCCTGTACATCAGATCTGTCTGGTTCGCGAAGTAGTGGATCCCGTTGAGACCCTCGGAGATCCACCGACCCAGGCTCTGTTTGAAAGCCGCGCCAGTGGCTGGCCCGTTACCAGGTTCCGCAGTAGCGGGGCGGCCAGCACTACGCGACAGTAGCGGGTGGTACTCGGCCCAGAAGCCGGCGGCGTAGCCGGTGTTGTGGAAAGTTCCGCCGTACTGCGCACTGATCGGCTTGATCAGGTCGGCGTACGTGTCCGGAGACATCAAGTTGATCGGTCGGTTGGGATCTTCCTGGCGGATCATCTCGACGCCACGACGAACCGCGTCCGATCGGGTCCAACGGCTCCAGTCCTGAAAATCGATCCACTGGGCATTACGCTGGGCGCCAAGGCTCGGATACTGCACCGGCGCATCGCCGGACAGGTAACAGCGATAACCCATGTAACCGTTCGGCAGGGTCAGCGCGATCAGGTTCGACCCCGCCTGCAACAGACCCGAAACCTCGACAGCACCACAATGCTGGGCAAGCGTCGGTGGCACGCCCCCGGTCTGGTGCCCGTTGATGGTGACCGGCAGAGGTACCTTGTTGACGCTGTTCAGATCAAAGACATAGAGCCATGCTCGTGGGTGCGCGGCCAGCCAACCGGCGGACACGTCGATGACGCGCCGGGCGTCGAGGGCCTGCTTGGGCAGGAACTCGACCCGGTCGCTACCCGGCATGATCAAAGTGCCCCAGCCACTGTCATCGAAGCCCGGCTGGTCCCACCCCGCCGGGCTCCCCACCGTTCCCGGCGCCAGGACCCGCCAACTGCCAGCGACATCGATGGCATCGGGCCCCCAGCCCAGGAACGAGGCAACCTCTGGAACATGGACATCGTCCCAGGACCTGACGCCAGCGGGATCGCCGTACCAGGCCCGCCCCAGCGCACCCAACGACACATACCGGTCCTTCAGAAAGGTGCGGTACGTCTTGTCACACACGTCGCCGAACTCGGCCAGCAGAACCGAGGCCGGTCCGCCGCTGATCTCCGAGTGCGGCTCGAGCCAGCCCACGACATTCGGGGACGGCGCGAACGCCCGAACCGTCTCCTGCAACACGCCCAGCTCGGCGTCCAAGCCGGTGGTAGCACTGAGAGACGTCAAGCCGACCGCGTTGTTGTACGACGCGGCGCCCCCCACGAACCCGGAGTACTGCGGCATCTTCTGCATCGTCTGATCCCGATAGCGGTTGCTCAGCCACAGGCCACCGAATGCCTGGGTATTCAGATGCACGGGAATGCCGCGGGCGGCGCACTCGTCAACCACCCAGGCCCAGTCCGGCATCCGAGCCAGGCCCTCGCTCGTACCGTACTGCTGCTCGTTGTCCCACACGGTGATGCCCAACCCGTTGTCCTGGGCGAAGTCGAAATCCTGGCTGTAGTCATAGACCTGGCTCCGATCCCACCCCGGCGGCAGCTGAAACGGCACGAAGTACAGCAGCAGTCCGTACTTGTCGAACCGGTCCAGATACAGCGGGACCGCCGCCTGCGCTACGAAATCCGCCGCCGTGGCCTGACGCGGGATCGCGCGCTTGGCCAGCGCGTTGAACGACTGCTGGTCGTCCGCGGCGAGAATCACCACCGAGTCCCTGGCGGTCAGGGCCGCGACGACACCGGCCGAGGTCTTATAGGCCGGGATTCGCAGGCCGCCTACGGTCAGCGTTGTTGAGGTCACGCCCGGCAGGAGTATCAGGTCGGAGAGGTACTTGGCGTGCGCCAGTCGCGCCAGATCGGTCGTCTGGCACTGGATCTGTAGCAGGGAACTGTGATTGCCCAGCGGTGTGAAGTCGGCTTGCAACGATCCGAACCCGCGCAGCGCCTTCGGCGGGACGTGCACCGGATTCAACGAGCTCGCTGGCGCGGCCTGCGCACTGCTGCCCAGCAGCGACGACCCGGTCCCCGCGACAGCCAAGCCGGCCGCGGCGCCGGCTAACAACGATCGGCGTGATAACTCCGCCATTCTATTTTCCTTCCGGGTGGTGTGCGTTTGCGACTATGGGTAGGTGGTGGGGTCGTAGTAGCGGTCGCCGATTCCGTGCCGAGGTAGTCGGTTCTTGACGCCCGCCGCCGAAACAGGCGGAAAGCCCCTTCCCTCCTATGCGCCGGACCAGGGCGGACTGTCCTTTTCGAACAATGCGGTGATGATCGCCGGCGGGCAGCGCTCGGCGGCGCGCCGGCGACCAGGTGTCGGTGCGACTAACGATCGGACCGCGAGCCCGCAGGATGTGCGTAACGCTCGGGTCGCTGTCGGGTACTAGCGGAACCTGGTGCGGCGGCGCCAGTCATGTTTGTGGGATCGGTGGATCGCTGCGTGGTTCGCTGACGCTTCGCGTATAACGGTTAGTTGAAGAAGTCTTTATCCTGCTCGGGAAGATATTTCGTGGCTTCTTCGACGTTGAAGTCGATGCCGAGCCCAGGGGTATCCCAGACGTCTATGAAGCCGTCTTTGACGATGGGGTCGGGAAGTCCGGTGATGATGTCGTACCACCAGCTCGGGCGTCCGACCGGGTACTCAAAGGCAATGTAGTTGTCAGGGAGCGTGGCGCAGACCTGAACGAGCGCGGCGAGGCCGATGAGGCCGTCGAGTGTGCCGTGGGGGGCCATCAGGACGCCGTGCAGGTCCGCGAGCTCCGCGACCCACTTCAACTCGGCCAGGCCACCGACGTCGAGAGGGTCCGGGCCGATGACCCGTACAGCGTTCGTGGAGAGCAGCTCAACGAAGTTCTGGCGGAGGTAGATCTGCTCGCCGGTGTGGGTTGGTGTCGTGGTGGACGCGGTCAGCTCGCGGTAGTGCTGCGGGTTGACATAGGGGGTGTAGTCGCCGGTGAGAAGGTCTTCGAGCCAGAGGAGATTTAGCGGCTCGACGGCTCGGGCGAACTTGATGGCATCGGGCAGGGTCCAGCCCGGGCCGCAGTCCACGGCCAGGCCGATGTCGTCGCCGAGCAGCTCCTTGGTCCGCTCGATCCGGCTAACTGTGTCCTTCAGTGCCCAGTCACTGAGGGGGCCGCGGGTGGTGTAGGCGAATCCGTCGCGCGGTTGGGAGTAGGTGAAGCCGGGGACCTTGCTCATGCCGCCGTGGAAAGCCGCACCCGACTTCATCATGGTGAATCCCTCGGGCCCCGCTTTCAGTCCGGCGACATGCTCGGCTTCGGTGTCTCCGTAGCGCTGGCCGCCGTTGTAGACCCGGACGCGATCGCGCACCTTGCCGCCGAGCAGTCGGTGGATCGGCAGGCCGGCGGCCTTCCCGGCCAGGTCCCACAGCGCTACTTCGACGCTGCTCACTGCCTTTCCCCAAGGCTTGAACGCACCGAGTCGGCGAATCTTGAGCATCGTCCGTTCGACCTGGGTCGGGTCCTCGCCCACGAGGTATGGCGCCAGCACGTCGAACACGGGCCGGACGAATTGCCGGGTTGCCTCGACCGCGCCGTATCCGCTGAGTCCCTCGTCGGTGGCCAGACGAACCACCAGGTTGTCGCCGAGTAACGCAGTCTTGACATCAGTGATCTTCAACCGTCTACCTCTCGATGGCGGGGGTGGGAGCATCGGTGCCGCCGGCTCCCGCGGCGGCGGTCCGCCACGTGCGCTGCGGAACGAACCCCAAGATCTCGCGGGCCCGGTTCATGGCCCAGGGACTGTCGGTGCCTTCGATGCGACCGCGGATCTCGGTGTCTGGGTGATGCCGGGCCAGGAGCTCCATCGTTGGGACGGTGGAGAGAGTGTCGGCTGCGCAGATGTTGAGTGCGTGGAAGCCCGTGGGCACCTCGAGGGCGAGTTCGCAGGCCCGGGCAGCGTCGGTCACCTCGGTGTATGACCAGAGGTCCTTGGAATGAGGTGGTTCGGGGTGGGCGGCGAGGCGGGCCGCGGCGGTGCGAACCTCGTCAAGTTCGGCAAGCCAATGAAAGCGCAGCGCGACAACGCTCATGTCGAAGGCGTCGGCAAAGGATCTGCCGGTTATCTCGTCCACGACCTTGGACAGGCTGTAGGACCCTTGCGGCAGCAAGGGGTGATCCTCGTCGACGGGCGCGTAGTGAGGCGAGAAGGGGCGCCGGGTGAAGGTCATGCCGTACGCGCAGACGCTCGATGCGATGACAGCGTGCTCGATACCGGCGTCGGCGGCGGCGGCCAGGACGTTGTACGCCGCTGAGGTGTTGACCGAGAACTGCGCTTCGTCTGAGTAGCCGCTGTACTTGGCCAGGTGCACGACCCCGTCGCAGCCGGCAACCGCCTGCCGGACCGCTGCGGGATCGGTGAGGTCGGCGACGATGTAGGACACGCCCGGACGACCGCCGTCACCCGGCGCGACACGGTCAACTGCGACCACGTCGACGCCGGACTCGGCCAGCCGGGCAGTGACCACGGAACCAAGCTTCCCCGCGGCGCCGGTCACCAGGACCCGCTGCGGTGATCGGGAGCGTTGTTCGGCTGTCGATGCCATTCGTGTCACCTCAGCGTGGGATCTGCGCGTAGAGCTCGTTGGCCGCCTTCTCCAAATTCGCGCCACCCCTGGAATTCCATTGACTCACGAAGCCGTCGAACGAGGAGACGGGCGCAGCTCCGGTGATGATCTGGGCGAACGTCTTGATCTTCAGCTGTTGCAGGTCGGCCATGTACTGGCCTGATCCCGGCACAGTCATCGCGTTCTGGAAGAGGTCCGCGCGCCCGTACTTGCCGTACGTCTCCAGGAGCTTCCGCGTCGCGGCCTTCGGCAGATTGAGCTCCATCGAGATGTCCCAGTTGGGCGCGCCGAAGAATGGTGCCCCGTAAGGGTTGAAGCCCTCGGCCTGGCGGGCGGCCGGATCGGTGTACTTACCAATCCACTCCCAGTCTCCGTTGATGCCCTTGGCCGGGTCTGCCACCTTGTACATGGTGCCCTCCTCGCCGACGGAGAGCTTGGTGGCCAGGGCGTTGTCGCTCCAGATGGAGTCCCACATGTGCAGGACGTCTTTAACCTTTCCAAGATCCTTCACCGCGTCCGGGGAGAACGCGACCGGCCAGCCGGCGGTGCCGAACGACCACGAAGCGCGCCCGCCAGGACCCTCCGGCGGTTTGGCGAAGGCGATCTTTCCCTCCGGGTTGCTCTGCCGCACGGCGTACAGGCGGCTGGACGGGTCCTTCGGGTCGATGTCGATGGCGCCGCCGTAGTCCCACATGCCGACCTTTCCGGCGAGGAACTTCTGGACCGGGTTGACGCCCATGCATTCGGGGTCGATGTAACCCTTCTGGTACCACGATGCGAGCAGCTCCAGGGCCTGTTTGGTCTCCGGGAGGGTCGAGGCGTTCACCACCTTCCCACCGGCGAGCTGCCATTGCATCGGCATTACGCCGTGGGCGCCGAAGATGGTCAGGAACGCGGCGTAGAAGGACTGGGCGCCGCTGGTCATGCCGTAAACGCCGATCTTCTTCAACGCCGCGAACGCGCTCTCGTACTCGTCGAGGGTTTCCGGGATCCCGCTCACCCCGGCCTTCTCCAGCAGATCGGTGCGCCACTCCGTGAACGAGCTCAACCCCGCGCCGACACCGCCGATCCCCGGGAAGCCGTAGTTCTTACCGTTGAACAGCGTGGTGGCCCACGCGATCGGCACATTCTTGTCGATCCCGGCCGCGTACTTGGGTGCGTACTCTCGGACGAGGTCGTTGGAGATCTCGCCGAACGCGCCCTGGGGTGCGAACTTCTGCAACATGTCCGGACCGTTGATCGCCATCACGTCCGGGATGTGACCCTGAGAAAGGAACGACGTGAACTTCGTCGCGTAGTCAGCTTGAGTGACCGCGTACATCGTCTTGAAGGTCACGCCGAAGGTGCTCTGCATCAGCTTGAGCGAGTACGGATCCTTGCCCATCATGCAGGGCGAATAGTAGTAGTCGATCGCTGCGCTGTTGGTACCGGTGGCCTTGCTCTTGCTGCTGCAGGCCGCGGTGCCAAGGAGTGCGGCGCCGGCAACTCCAGCGGCTCCGACGCGCAGGAATCCGCGTCGACTCATTGCGGTGGAAACGGGGTCGTTCATTGGTCGGCTTCTTTCACGGGAATGGTTCTGGACGGGATGGTTTTGGACGGGGTGTGGTTTTCTAGCCCTTCACGGAGCCAAGCAGGATGCCTTGGGCGAAGTATTTCTGCAGGAATGGGTAGAGGGCGATGATCGGCAACGTCGCGATCATGACCGCGGCAGCGCCCAGCGATTGGCCGGAGGGCGGTTGCTGGAGCGTCGTGTCGATTCCGGTGAGGAGGGGGTCCTGCTGGGTGACGACGGTGTTGCGGATGAACATCTGCAGCACCTGTTTGTTCGGGTCGTTGATATACAGGAGCGCGTCGAACCACGCGTTCCAGTTGGCCAATGCGGTCCAGAGGCCGATGACGGCGAGAACCGGTTTTGACAAGGGCAGGACGATGCGGAACAGGATGCGCATTTCTGAGGCACCGTCAACGCGTGCGGCCTCGGTGAGTTCGGCGGGGATGGCCTGGAAGAAGTTGCGCATCAGGATGACATTCATGGCGCCGACGGCGCCGGGCAGGATGAGTGACCAGCGCGAGTCAAGGAGACCGATGTTCTTGACCAGCAGGAAAAGCGGGATGAAGCCACCGGAGAACAGCAGCGACAGGAGGAGCAGGAAGTTGATGCTGCGGCGGTGCGGGAATGTCCTCTGCGCGAGCGGGTAGGCCATCATCGCGGTCAGCACGAGGGAGATGGCGGTGCCAGCGACGGTACGCAGGATGGTGTTGCCGTAGGCGCGCACGATGCCGGAGGAGTGCAGAACGGCCTGCCAGGCGGCGAACGTGGGGTGCCGGGGCAGGATGTGCAGGCCGGCCTGCTGGGTCTCGGCGGTACTGGACAGGGAGATGGTGAGTTCGTACAGGAACGGGTACAAGGTGGCGAGGGCCAAGGCGGTCAGGACCACAACTATGCCTACGTCCACCGCCCATTGCCCGGGTGTGCGGACGGTGCGGCGGCGGGGCCTGTCACCGGTGCCGGCGGGGCTGGTCTGGGTGGCGCCGGGAGCCACCGTAGGTGCGAGCATGGGTGGGATTCCTTACCAGAGGCCTTGATCGGAGTCGAGGCGGCGCACGACGCGGTTGCCGATGGTGACCAGGATCAACCCGATGACGGATTGGAAGACCGCGGCGGCCATGCCCCGGGAATAGTCGAACGACAAGACGTGACGTAGGACGTAGGTATCCAGGATGTCGGCCGTGTCCTGAGTGATGGGGGTCATGAGGTTGTAGATCTGATCGAACCCGACGGTGAGGAAGTGGGCGATCTGCAGGAGAAACATAATGGAGATGGTCGGGGCGATGCCGGGCAGACTCACATGCCGGATGCGCTGCAAGCGTGATGCACCGTCGACGCGGGCAGCGTCATAGAGCTGCGTGTCGACGCCGGCCAGGGCGGCGATATAGATGATGGCGCCCCAGCCGATGCCGGCCCAGATCGCCGAGAGGGTGTAGATCAGATAGAACTTGTCGGGCTGGTATATCCAGGATTGGGCGGGCAGCCCGAAGAGACTCAAGAGCGCGTTGACGCCGCCGAGTTGGCCGAGGAACTGGAAGAGAATCCCGGACAGGACAACCCAGGAGATGAAGTGCGGGAGATAGGAGATGGTCTGCACGAGGCGGACGAACCACTTGAATCGGCACTCGTTAAGGATGATCGCCAAGATGATGGGCGCCGGGAACAGCACGACGATGCTTAACGAAGCGAAGA
>NZ_DASRXP010000761.1:0-11803 GCF_035687465.1 Kribbella sp. | reverse complement strand
ACGGTGTCGCCATCGGCGAAGACGGCGTCGAGCAGGGCCTTCTCGTACGGCAGTAGCTCCGGGCCGCCCGCATTCAGCCGCTGCAACTGCCAATCGAGTTTGCCGAACTGCCTCTCCCGCGGCAGCTCCTCGATGAGCAGGTAGTTGCGGACAGCAAGGTCCAGCAGGGTTGCGGTGATGTCCACAACGTCCGCCGTCTCGTCGACGACTGTGCCGAGCTGCCCCGGGCGGATGCCGTCGGGTGCGGCGAACTGCGGTCCGTCCGGGCCCTCCAGCACCGGCCGCTCCGGAGTACCGGGGCCTGTCTTGGCAGCGTCGCGACCACGGAAGAACCACAGCGCGGCCGCGCCCAGTACGCCGAGTCCCAGCAGCAGCGCGCTCAGTCCGAGCGTCGAACCGTCGACCGTGAAGGCGCGGTGCAACGTCCAGCGAGTCTTGAACTCCGCGTTCGGCTGAACCGTCGCCTGGTCACTCAGGCCGGTCAGGAAGGTGAGCCGGCCGCCGGCGGGCACCCCGTTCTGCTCGATCTGCAGCGCGGCGGACTCGGCCAGCTGCGACGAAGTACAGGGCATGCTCGAACCGGGGCGGCCGGCGATGCAGGTCACCCAGGTCGCGAACGGCACGTTCACGGTCACTGCGGCCTTCGGGATCGAGGCGCCGAAGCCCTGCACGATCGGCCAGCTCACCTCACGGCCCTCGGTCGAGTCGGCGACCACGTTGTCCACGTCGTAGCTGTAGACGACCTTGGCCTGGCCGGACACCTTGACGCTGAGCTGGCGGCCGTTGTCGATGTCGGAGCTCCCGACGTCCGCGGGCTGGCCGTTGACCGTGGCGGCCACATTGCTGATGTCGTAGGTGCGATCCTCGTCGGCGTCCGACCGGACGCGAGTGGTCAGCGTCCGGTTGAAGGTGTCGCCGCCCGCGGTCAGATCGACGGTCTCCTTGACTTTCAGGACGCCGTCGCCGGTCAGTGTCGCCTCGGCGCTGTAAGCCGTGATCCGGTCGTCGGCCGCCTGCGCCGGCAACGTGCCGAGGGCAACTAAAGGGGTCGTCAGAGACACGAACAGGGCAGCCGGCAAGAGGCGGCGCATCAGTGACATGGGACGAGGGTAGTCTCGTGCCGGTTCGCCCAGCGAACCCGTACGAGCAGTCTGCGAAGGAGGGGCAACCACACGTGAGCAACCCGTATGGGTACGGCGGCCGCCCCCAGGACAGGCCCGCTCCCCCGCCCGGTGTACTGCCACCACCACAGGCAGCGCCCTGGCAACAAGCCCCTTCGCAGCAGTACCCGCAACAGCCCTACCCGCAGCAGCAGTACCCCGGCCAGTGGAACCAGCCGTACTACGGCGGCCCGAACCAGTTCAACGGGTTCCAGCCGCCGAAACGGAAGACCGGCATGCTCAGGGTGGCGCTGTTCGCCTTCATGATCCTCGCGTTCCTCGGAGTCGGACTGTCCGTGCTCGGTGTGGTGCTGGGCAGTGGCTCCGTCGCCACCGACGACCCGACCAGCGGCCCGTATGTCGTCCCGACAGCCACCTCGAATCCGCCGGAGGGCTCAGCCGAGGACTACCTGCTCAACAGCCCGTTCTACCAAGCCGGAAGCCTTGGCCAACTGGACTGCCCCGCCGAAGACCTGGGCGACGGCAGCCTCGCGGCACAGAAGCGGTACTACGAGAAGCTCTTCAACTGCCTGAACGACGCCTGGCGACCCGTGTTCGAGAAGCTCGGCCTTTCGAAGCCCGACCCCGGCCTAGTGGTGTTCGACAAGCCCGTCGTCACGCCGTGCGGCAACTTCAAGCCGCTGTCTGGCCGGGTGCTCGCGTTCTACTGCTACGGCAACTCGGTGATGTACACCGACGTCCAGCAGATGAACAAGGCGTTCGGGCCGAAGGAAGACCTGGCGTACCTGATGACGATCGCGCACGAGTACGGGCACCACGTCCAGGGCGTCACCGATCTGGTCTATGCCAGGGCTGCCTATGTCCAGGACCATCCGGAGAAGAAGCTGGACAGCTCGCGGCGCAACGAACTGCAGGCGTCCTGCCTGGCCGGGGTGTTCAGCAAGGCGGTCGAGCAGAGTTATCCGTTCACCAACAGGATGAAGGAATTCGAGTTCCAGGCCAGCAACAGTTTCGGCGAAACGCCGGACACGCCAGAGGATGAGCGGACCCACGGGCTCGCGACCAGCCAGGGCTACTGGATCATGAACGGGCTGAACGTCGGCGAGACCAAGGCCTGCAACACGTTCGCGGCCCCAGCCAGTCTGGTGAAGTGAATCCGCGCGCCATCCGCCTGTTGTGTTTGGTTGGGGTGGGAGTCAGCTGAGCGGCGTATCATCCGGGCGGTGACATTGCGACGGGGTGACAGTGCGCCACCCGAGCGCACCTTGGTGGACATCCTCCAGGAGACGGCAGCGAAGTACCCGGACGAACCGGCGCTCGACGACTCCCAGATCAGCCTCAGCTACCGCGAGTTGCTCGAGCGGGTGACGAAGTTCGCCGGCCGGCTGACGGACCTGGGGATCGGCCCGGGCCGACGCGTCGGCGTACGGGTCTCGTCCGGTCACAACGATCTGTACGTCGCGATCCTGGGCACGCTGCAGGCGGGCGCGGCGTATGTGCCGGTGGACGCGGACGACCCCGAGGAGCGCGCCGAACTCGTCTTCGGCGAGGCCGACGTCGCGGCGATCGTCACCGACGACCTCCACATCACCCCCACCGGCCCCGGCCCGGACGAAGACGGCTACTACGACTTCCCCTACTCCGCCCGCATGGACCCCGGTACGCCGGACGCGGGCCCGGCTGGTCCCGCGGCTGCCGGGCTGGGTGGGTCTGCGGTGGGTGAGCCGGGTTATGGGCCGGAGCCCGGGGATGATGCGTGGATCATTTTCACTTCCGGGTCGACCGGGGTGCCGAAGGGCGTGGCTGTTACGCATCGGTCGGCGGCGGCGTTCGTCGACGCCGAGGCGAGGATGTTCCTGCAGTCCGAGCCGATCGGTCCGGACGACCGCGTGCTGGCCGGGCTGTCGGTCGCGTTCGACGCGTCCTGCGAGGAGATGTGGCTCGCCTGGCGCTACGGCGCATGCCTCGTCCCGGCACCGCGGTCTCTGGTCCGCAGCGGGATGGACCTCGGCCCGTGGCTGGTTGCCCAGGGCATCACCATCGTCTCGACCGTCCCGACCCTCGCCGCCCTCTGGCCGGCCGACGCGCTCGACCAGGTCCGGCTGCTGATCTTCGGCGGCGAAGCCTGCCCGCCGGAGCTCGCCGAGCGACTCGCGGTCGACGGTCGCGAGGTCTGGAACACCTACGGACCGACCGAGGCGACAGTGGTCGCCTGCGGCGCCCGGCTGACCGGCGAGGGACCGGTCCGGATCGGTTTGCCCTTGGACGGCTGGGATCTCGCAGTAGTGGATGCCGAAGGCAATGAGGTTCCCGAGGACGGCACCGGCGAACTGATCATCGGCGGCGTCGGCCTGGCCCGGTACCTGGACCCGGCAAAGGACGCGGAGAAGTTCGCACCGATGCCGTCGCTCGGCTGGGACCGCGCGTACCGCAGCGGCGACCTGGTCCGCAACGAGGCGGAAGGCCTCGTGTTCATGGGCCGCGCCGACGAGCAGATCAAGCTCGGCGGCCGCCGGATCGAGCTCGGCGAGGTGGACGCCGCGTTGCAGGCGCTCCCCGGTGTCTCCGGAGCAGCCGCGGCCGTCCGCGCCAGCGCAGCGGGAAATCAGCTGCTCGTCGGCTATGTAGTACCGGAAGATCCCGAGACGTTCGATCAGAAGGCCGCCACTGAGCGGCTCCGAGAAGCCCTCCCGGCCGCGCTGGTCCCACTGCTCGCGTTGACGGACACGTTGCCGACCAGGACGTCCGGCAAGGTCGACCGGGCTGCTCTCCCGTGGCCGCTGCCCGGCATGGACACCGACGGACCACCCGCTGAACTCGAAGGCACGGCCGGCTGGCTCGCCGAACGTTGGACGAAGGTCCTCGGCGCAACGGTGACCGGCGCCGACAACGACTTCTTCCTGCACGGTGGCGGCAGCCTCGCCGCAGCCCAGCTGGTGTCCGTACTACGCGAGCGGTACCCCGAAGCCACGGTCGGCGACATCTACGACTACCCCAGGCTCGGGGCGCTCGCCGATCGCCTCGACTCGTTCACCACGAGCTCCATCCCGGTCGTCATCCGCGAGGTCCGGCTGACCCCGCCGAGCACCCAACTCCTGCAGACGGCACTGACATTGGTGCTGCAGACGGTGGTCGGCGTGCGGTGGCTCGTCTGGCTCTTCACCTTCAACAACCTGCTGTCCCTGACGTACGGCGCGCACCCGTGGATGCGGACGGTGTCGTGGTGGTGGATCCTGGCCGGCTGGCTGATCCTGATCACCCCTGCGGGCCGGATGAGCATCGCAGTCGTCGGCGCGCGATTACTACTCCGCGGACTGAAGCCGGGGGTCTACCCGCGCGGTGGCAACGTCCACGTGCGCCTGTGGGCCGCGGAGAATCTCGCTGATGCCGCGGGCGCCGCCAACCTCGCTGGTGCGCCCTGGATCGCCTACTACGCAAGGGCTCTCGGCGCGAAGATCGGCCGCGGGGTCGACCTGCACACGCTGCCGCCTGTTACCGGGCTGCTCACGATCGGCCGCGGCGCATCGATCGAACCAGAGGTCGATCTGTCCGGCTACTGGATCGACGGCGACCGCCTGCACGTCGGCGCGGTCAGCATTGGCACCGAGGCCGTCGTCGGCTCGCGCACTACCTTGCTGCCCGGCGCAGAGATCGGCCGCAACGCGGAGATCGCCGCCGGTTCGGCCGTGTCGGGCAAGGTGCCCCCGAGCGAACGCTGGTCGGGATCACCCGCCTCCCGGGTCGGCCGGGCTCGTCACCCGTGGCCGGAGGAACGCCCCGCACGGGCGCCTTGGTGGGTCGCCGCGTACGGCGCCGCGTCGGCGGTGATGTCGCTCCTCCCACTGGCGGCAGCCGCGGTCGCCGTCCTGATCCTGGGTCGTGCGGTGCGTGGGACCACGTCGCTCGGCGACGCCGCAGTACAGGCGTTATGGGCGATTCCCCTGATGACGCTCGTCGGGTTCCTGACGTTGGCCGTGCTGACGCTGGTCGGCGTACGGCTGCTCGGGCTCGGGATCAAGGCCGGGCACTACCCCGTGCGCAGCCGGATCGGCTGGCAGGTGTGGGCGACCGAGCGACTGCTCGATTCCGCGCGAACCCTGCTCTTCCCCTTGTACGCAAGCCTGTTGACGCCGTGGTGGCTCCGTGCGCTCGGCGCGAAGATCGGCCGCGACGTCGAGGCGTCCACGGTGCTGTTGCTCCCCAAGATGACCACTGTCGGTGAAGGCGCGTTCCTGGCCGACGACACGATGATCGCGTCGTACGAGCTGGGTGGCGGCTGGTTGCGGGTGGCCGGGGCGAAGGTCGGCAAGCGGGCGTTCCTGGGCAACTCGGGGATGACCGCGCCCGGCCGCTCGGTACCGAAGAACGGCCTCGTCGCGGTGTTGTCGGCGGCGCCGAAGAAGTCGAAGGCCGGGACCTCCTGGCTCGGCAGCCCGCCGGTGAAGCTGCGCCGGCAGACCATCGACGGCGACCAGAGCCGGACCTTCAACCCGCCGCTGCGGCTGAAGTTCGCCCGTGCGGCGGTCGAGCTGTGCCGGTTCGTCCCGATGATGTGCACGGTGCTGATCGCACTGGGTGTGCTGTTCGCTCTGCAGGCGCTCGATCTCTGGCTCGGCCCGTGGTGGACCGTCCTGCTGTCTGGCGCGGTGGTCCTGGCCGCGGGCGCGGTGGCGGGCTCGATGGCGACGATCTCGAAGTGGGTCATCGTCGGCCGGACCCGGGCCGTCGAGTACCCGCTGTGGAGCAGTTTCGTCTGGCGGAACGAGGTCGTCGACACCTTCGTCGAGATGGTCGCCGCCCCCTGGTTCGCCAACGCCGCCGCCGGTACGCCGGTGCTGGCACTGTGGCTGCGATCACTGGGAGCGAAGATCGGCAAGGGCGTCTGGTGCGAGACGTACTGGCTGCCCGAGGCGGACCTGATCACGCTGGGCGACGGAGTCACGGTGAATCGCGGCTGCGTTCTTCAGACGCACCTCTTCCATGACAGGGTTATGTCCATGAGCACCGTCACCTTCGGGCCAGGATCCACCCTCGGGCCACACAGCATCATCCTGCCGGCTGCCTCGGTCGGGGACGGTGCGACCGTCGGCCCGGTGTCCCTGGTGATGCGTGGCGAGAGCGTTCCGGCCGGGTCCCGCTGGGCCGGCAACCCGATCGCTGTCTGGCAGGGTTGATGGTTGCCCGTGACAAAGGTAAGGGGGCGGGAGGGGCGGTTAATGGCCGACCGGGCGCGGACACTGCCGGGGATCCCTACGTTCCCACCCATGGCAACGGCGGCTACACGGTCGACTCGTACGAGCTCGACATCGACTACCGGGTCAACAGCAACCGGCTGACCGGCAAGGCCACCATCACGGCCGTCGCGACCCAGCCGCTGTCCCGGATCAGCCTCGACCTGACCGGGTTGCGGGTGGCGAAGGTGTCCGTCAACGGCCGCCGTGCCGGACGGTACGCGCACCGCTCGGGCAAGCTCCACATCTGGCCCGCCATCGACATCGCGGACGGCGCCGAGTTCGTCGTGGACGTCCAGTACGGCGGGAACCCGGCGCCGGTGGACAGTGCCTGGGGCGAGCTCGGCTGGGAGGAACTCACCGAGGGCGTGATCGTCGCGAGCCAGCCCTGCGGCGCGGCCACCTGGTTCCCCTGCAACGACCATCCGGCCGACAAGGCCCATTATCGGATCACGGTCACCACCGATTCGCCGTACCACGTGGTCGCGAACGGGCGACTCGTCTCCCGCCGGACGAAGGCGAGCCGCACCAGCTGGGTGTTCGACCAGGCCGCCCCGATGGCGACGTACCTTGCCACCGTGCAGATCGGCCGGTACGACGTCCTCGAGCTCGCGTCGACCCCGGTCATCAGCAGAGCGGTGCTGCCGGCTCCGCTGATGCGGGAATTCCGCTCGGACTTCGCGCGGCAGCAGGACATGATGAAGCTGTTCACCCGACTGTTCGGGCCCTATCCCTTCGGCAGCTACACGGTCGTCGTGACGGACGACCCGCTGGAGATCCCGCTGGAGGCGCAGGGCATCTCGGTGTTCGGCAGCAACCACGTGGACGGGCGCCGGGGTGCGGAGCGGCTGGTCGCGCACGAACTTGCCCATCAGTGGTTCGGCAACAGCCTGACCCCGGCGAGCTGGCAGCACATCTGGCTGAACGAGGGGTTCGCCTGCTACGCCGAGTGGCTGTGGTCGGAGGAGTCGGGCGGTCTGTCGGCGTCGCAGCAGGTGTCGAAGGCGTACAGAGGGCTGTCTGCGCTCGACCAGGATCTGGTGCTGTCGGATCCGGGGCCGGACCTGATGTTCGACGACCGGCTCTACAAGCGCGGCGCGATCACTTTGCACGTACTACGGCTGCAACTGGGCGACGACGCATTCTTCGAACTACTCCGGACCTGGACCCGGCAGAACCGGCACGGCTCGGTGACCACGTCAGCGTTCATCTGGCTGGCAGCCAGCTTCGCCCCGGACCCGGACGCGATCCACGCCCTCTTCGCCGCCTGGCTCGACGCCCCCGAACTCCCACCCCTCCCACGCCCTCCCCGCCAACGACGCAAGGGTCTTTAGGATCGTTGGTATGACCTCACCTCATGCCGCTGTCTCGACGGATGCCGCACCGAAGCCGCGGGGGCACTACTCGCAGGCACGGATCGTGGGTGACCTGATCTTCACCGCCGGGGTGTTGTCGGTCGACCCCGCGACGGACAAGCTGGTCGGGGCAGGCGACGCAGCGGCACAGACCCGGCAGATCCTGCGCAACCTCAGCGCGATCCTCGCCGCGGCCGGCGCGACCCTCGACGACGTCGTTCAGCTGAGGGGATTCCTGGAGCATCCGGCGATCGACAAGGACGCCTACGACGCGGTCTTCCCGGAGTTCTTCTCCGAGCCCTACCCGGCCCGCCTGACCGCCGGCGCCGACCTGAACGGTTTCCTGGTAGAGATCGAGGTCATCGCCGCCCGCCCACCTCAGTAGATGAGGGCCGTGGCGATGGCTGCGATGCCTTCGCCGCGGCCGGTGAGGCCCAGACCGTCGGTGGTGGTCGCGCTGACGGAGACCTCGGCGTCACAGGCGGCACTCAGGGCCTTCTCCGCCTCCTCCCGGCGGGCCGCGAAGCGCGGGCGGTTGCAGATCACCTGGACGGAGACGTTGCCGATCTCGAAGCCCGCCGCGCGGACCCTTCGAGCGGATTCGGCGAGCAGCGTCGCCCCGGAAGCACCTGCCCACTCCGGCTCCGAAGTACCGAAGTTGGAGCCGAGATCTCCCAACCGGGCAGCGGAGAGCAGCGCGTCACAGGCCGCGTGAGCCGCCACATCACCATCGGAGTGCCCGGACGGTCCAGCCGTCTCCTTGGGCCAGTGCAGCCCGGCGAGCCACATCGGCCGGCCTTCCTCCACCGGATGCACGTCGGCGGCAGTACCCACCCTCGGCAGCTTCACAGCGAACGCCTCTCGGCCAGGATCGACTCGGCCAGGATCAGGTCGCGGGGCCGCGTCACCTTGAAGGCCTCGTCGGACCCTTCCACCGTCTGAACCGTCACCCCGAGCCGCTCGCACAGCATCGCGTCGTCGGTCACCCCGGCGCCTTCCAAAGCATGGGCCCGGCGCAACAATCCAGGCTCGAACCCCTGCGGGGTCTGTACTGCGACCAACGCCGACCGGTCCGGCGTGTCGACCACCCTGCCTGCGCTGTCGATCCGCTTGATCGTGTCCGTGACCGGCACGACCGGCACCACCGCGGAAGCCCCGGCCCGTACTGCGCCGACCACGCGCTCGATCACCTCGACGGGCACGAACGACCGGGCCGCGTCATGCACGAGGATGCAATCGATGCCGTCCTCAGGGACCAGCTCCAGCGCGAACCGGACGGAGTCGGTCCGCTCGGTGCCACCGGCAACCACCTGCAGCGTGGCGGACCCGACGTACGGGTCGAGGAGTTTGGCGACGATATCCTCGGTGCCGGCGGGGACTGCGATCACCAGGCAAACGAGGTCGGCGGCGGTCGCTGCCCGCAGTCCACGCACCGCGTGGACGAGCAACGATTCGCCGCCGACCTCTCGAAATGCTTTTGGTTCCGCACCACCCAGCCGAAGCCCGAGGCCGGCCGCCGGAATGATCGCCGCAGTACTCACGACGCCATCATGCCGGACGGAACAGCCCCGCACTGCAGCGCGGGCGCCCTACCCGGTCAGGTAGGGCATCCCGACTCAGGAAGCGAGGACCTCGTCGAGGATGGCTTCCGCCTTGTCCTCGTTCGTGTGCTCGGCCAGGGCCAGCTCGGAGACGAGAATCTGGCGAGCCTTCGCCAGCATTCGCTTCTCACCGGCGGAGAGACCGCGGTCACGTTCACGGCGCCACAGGTCGCGGACGACCTCTGCCACCTTCATCACGTCACCGGAGTGCAGCTTCTCCAGGTTCGCCTTGTAACGACGCGACCAGTTGGTCGGCTCCTCCGTGTGCGGCGCCCGCAGCACGTCGAAGACGCGCTCCAGACCGGCCTGATCCACGACGTCACGCACGCCGACAAGATCGAGGTTGCACGCGGGGACCCGGACGACCAGGTCGTTCTGAGCGACGATCCTCAAGACCAGATAGGTCTTGTCCTCACCTTTGATCTGACGGGTCTCGATGTCCTCGATGACGGCCGCACCATGGTTGGGGTAAACAACCGTCTCGCCGACTGTGAAAGTCATATGTCACGTGCCCCTTTCCAAGATCTATCCTACCACGTGGAAGCTGGTCCGGTCGGGGCGTTTGCGCTGGTCAGAGGCCATATCTTGCCTTGACAAACGCTGTCCGGCATGCCTCGCGCGCGGATATTTGGTTGCCCGGGACACCTGTGAAAGGTGGAGTCGGCGTCGGCACCGGCGGCCGCAGTCGCTACGCTTTGCTGCGCCGGAGGCCGCTGCCTGACGGCGTCCACAGTATGCAGGAGAGGGATCACCAGTGCCCATCACGTTGTCCACGCAGGGCCTCCGCCGCGCCGCCGCGGCCGGCGCCACCGTCACGCTGAGCTTCGCGCTGATGGCCTGTGGTGCGGGTTTCGACGCACAGACCTCGCAGCCCTACCAGCCCGCCGAGGGCACGAACGTCGACTCCGGCGGGATCGCGGTGCGCAACCTGCTGGTGCTGGCCTCGGAGGACGGCAAGGGCGAACTGCACGGCGTGATCGTCAACAAGGGAACGACCGACGACACCCTGGCCACTCTGGACGCGGCGGCCGCGGACGCACCCGCGACCCCCGAGGCGGAGGAGCCGGCCACGATCACGGTCGGCAACGACCGGCCGATGACGCTGGCCGCGGGCAGCACGCTCACGCTGCCTCCGCCGACCGGACAGCCGTTCACGGTCACCGGAGGTAAGCCTGGCGAAATGGTCAAGGTGACCATCACCTTCGCCAAGGCGGCCCCGATCACCGTGTCGATCCCGGTCCTCACCCTCGACCACTACTCCCCGACCCCGCGCGACGACGCCGAATCGCACGGCTGACAGCCGCAAACACTGAACGGCCGGGCCCCCACCCCCGAGGGGGACCCGGCCGTTGTCACGCAGCGACCTCCAGCACTTGGAGTCAGCTGGCGGCGTTTGCGGCCTTCGAGAGGCCAGGGATGATCTTGTCCAGTACCCACGGGACGCTCAGGACGCTGACGGCGCTCATCCCGGAGATGACCTGCTGGTCCTCCATCACGTACGCGCTGCCCTTCTTGACCGCGCCGAGCGAGGCATAGACCGGGTCCGCGTCGAAGGCCTTCGCGCCTATGCCGTCCACGTACGCGACCACCACGTCGGCATCGATGTCGCTGACCTTCTCCTTGCTGATGGTCAGCGCGAACTCCTTCTTGCTGTTCGTCGCCTCCAGCTTGTCGACGCCGGGCGCGTTCACGAATCCCATCTCGTTCAGGATCTGCACCCGCGGATCGCCCGGCATGTAGACGTAGTTCTCGGCACCGAACGAGCCGACAGTGATCGTCTTGCCCTTGAACTCAGGGTGTTCCGCGGCCACCTTGGTGGTCAGGTCCTTGATCCCGGTGACCAGCTTGTCCGCCTCGGCCGACTTGCCCAGTGCCTTGCCGATCAGGGTGGTCTGGTCCTGCCAGGTGGTCTGCCACGCGGCACCCGGGTACGCGACCGTCGGCGCGATCGCCGTCAGCTTGTCGTACGTCGCCTTGTCGAACCCCTCGTACGGCGCCAGGATCACGTCCGGCCGGAGCGCGGCCACCTTCTCGAACGGGATGCTGTCGGTGGTGTCGAACAGCGTCGTCTTCGCGGCGTCGAACTTGTCGGCGTCCCACGCGGTGACCCCGGCCGCCGTCGGCCCGTAGGTGACCTTGGGCATCCCGACCGGCGTCTCCCCGAGCGCGTAGACCACGTCCTGGGCGTTCCAGCCGAGCGTGACGATCCGCTCCGGCTTCTTGCTGATCGTGGTCTCGCCGAAGGTGTTCTTCAGGGTGACCGGGAACCCGGCCGACGCGTCGGCGGCAGGCGCCGTCTGCTCGTCACCGCTGTCGCCGCACGCGGCCAACGTGGTCGCGACCAGCACGGTGGCGACCGCGAACGCGAGGGTGCGGACAGGCCGAACGGCCGCCCGGGAACGGGACCAGGACATGGTTGGTTCTCCTTAGCTGGTGTTGCCTCAACTAAGGAGAGCCTAAGCTAAGTCCCCCAACCATCCACAGTCCGGTGGGTG
>NZ_DASRXP010000760.1:0-13754 GCF_035687465.1 Kribbella sp. | reverse complement strand
GGCCGGCACCGCGCCGACTCCTTGATCCGCACCCCCCGAGTGATCCCCGCGACCTGCCCCACCCAACCTCCCGGGTGAGCCGACAGTTATCGTATGGTGGCACACAGTTACCAGCCTTTCGGCTTCTGCGCACCTCGGGGACATTGATGAAGAAGGCAGTTCTGGCAGTTGTCACGGCAGCGGCTGTGATCGCGGCGACGCTGATCCCGGCGGGCCCACCGGTAGGGGCGGCGACGTCGGGATTCGGCTCGGCCGTGTCCGCGATCAAGCAGTCCTCCTGGCAGACCGACGACAGCGTGAACGCGCTCGCCGTCGCCGGTGGCATCGTGTACGCCGGCGGCCTGTTCACCCGGATCCGGCAACCCGGCAAAGCACCGGGTCAGGGCGAAGCGACCCGGACCTACATCGCCGCGTTCAACCGCACCAGCGGGGAGCCCACGACGTTCGCGCCGGAGCTCGACGGTGCTGTCTGGAGCATTGCCACGACCGCCGACGGCAAGTTCGTCGTGATCGGCGGCGACTTCACCACGGTCGACGGCGTGCGCCGCGAGCACATTGCGATGTTCAGCGTCGCCACCAACAAACTGGTGGACGGCTGGGACCCAGCGGTCAGCTACCGGGTGGCGGCACTCGCGATCTCCGGCAACAGCGTCTACCTGGGCGGCTCGTTCGGCGAGGTGGACAACGTGGTCCGCAACCGGCTTGCCGCGGTGACTCTGAACACCGGCGCCCTGTTGCCCTGGGATCCGGACGCGGACGACGACGTCCACGCGATCGACCTGTCCGATGACGGCACCCGCGTCTTCGTCGGTGGCGGTTTCACGACGCTCAAGGACGTCGACCATTTCGCGTTGGCGATGGTGAACACCACCACCGGCGCCGCCTACTCGATGCCGGCCGCCGCGGCCATCCCGCCGCCGACGGACGAGTGCACCAGCCGGGTCAAGGACATCGACACACTCGGCAGCAAGGTCTTCGTCGCCAATGCCGGCAGCGGCGACCGCTGCTACGACGGCGTGCTCGCCGCTGACGTGTCGACCGGGAAGCTGCTGTGGAAGAACAACTGCCTGGGTTCGACCGAGGCGATCAAGGCCATCGGCAACTGGGTCTACAAGGGTTCGCACGCGCATGACTGCAGCACGGCCGGCGGCTTCGGCGACGGGACCGGCATGCACCATCTGCTGGTGGAGGGCGCCGTCAACGGCAAGCTCGGCCCCTGGTTCCCGAACACCGACGCGGGCGGAACCACCCTGGTCGGACCGCTGGCGTTCGCTTCGGGCGGCAACGACCTTTGGGTCGGTGGCGACTTCACCCGAGTGAACGGCGTACCCCAGCAGGGCCTCACCCGGTTCACCAATGCCGCGGGCGGTTCCCAGCCGGGCGCGCCGGTCACACCGAAGGCGTCCAGCACCCGCGCCAACACGGCGACGGTCAGCTTCCCGACGGTGGTCGACGCGGACAACATCTCGTTGACCTACACGCTCTTCCGAGGCAAGACGAAGGTCGGCAGCTGGACACGTTCGTCCTACTCGTGGGCAGCACCGGTGATGACGACCTTCACCGACACCGGCGTGAAGAGCGGCCAGGCGATCAGCTACCACGTCGAGGTGACCGACGGCCGCAACACCAGGAAGAGCGCGGCCACCGCACTCAAGGTCCGCTGACGCCGGCGGCTCTCAGGCGACCGAAGGGCCCAACCCCAGGGATTGTGGCGTGCTGGAGTCCGGTGACGGCTGGTGCAGGCCTTCGTCGAGGGGGCCGAACTCGGTCATCAGCGCGGCGCTCCCGCCCCACGGAGTCTGCTCCTCGGCGATCAGGGTGTTGGTGGTCAACAGCAGGCCGGCCACCGACGCCCCGTTCTGCAGGGCCGATCTGGCCACCCTGAGCGGGTCGACGATACCCATCTCGAGCATGTTCCCGTACCGGCCCTCGAGCGCGTCGAACCCGTCGTCCGGACCGAGTTGGCTGATCCGCTCCAGCACCTCCTCACCGTTGTAACCCGCGTTGGTCGCGATCAGGTAGGCCGGTTCACGCAGCGCGCGCCGGACGATCTCCACACCCGTGGCGTAGTCGTCCTTCACCTCGAGATCGTCCAGTGCCGACGCCGCGTGCAGGATCGCGACCCCGCCACCGGCGACGATCCCCTCGGCCATCGCCGCCCGGGTCGCCGAGAGCGCGTCCTCGACGCGGTGCTGCAGTTCCTTCAGCTCGGCAGGGGTCGGTGCTCCGACCTGGATCACCGCGACCTTGCCGGACAGGGCGCCGATCCGCTCGGTCAGCACGTCCTCGTCGACCCCGAACGTCGCTCGTTCCAGCTCGGCCCGGAGCTGGGCGAGCCGGAAGGCGACATCCTGCTCATGGCCGGCGGAGGCGACGATCGCGGTCCGGTCGGCGGTGACGCGGACCTGGTCGGCCCGGCCGAGCTGCTCGGTGGTCATCGTCTCCAGCGTGAATCCCGAGTGCCGGCTGAGCACCGCGCCGCCGGTGATCGCGGCGATGTCCTCCAGCTTGTGCAGCCGCCGGTCGCCGAATCCCGGTGCCTTGACGCCGACGCACTGGAAATGCCCGTTGACGTGGTTGTGCACGAGCATGCTGAGCGCCGTACCCTCCAGGCTCTCGGCGATGATCACCAGTGGCCGCGGAGCCCGCATGATCTTGTCCAGCAGCGGCATCAGCTCCTGCACCTTGGTGATCTTCTCGCTGCACAGCAGGATGTAGGGGTCGTCGAGCACCGCCTGCAGACTGCCCGGGTCGGTCACCATGTACGGCGACAGGTAGCCGTTGTCGAACTCGAATCCCTCGACGAAGTCCACCCGGATCCCGTGCGCGGCCGACTCCTCGACCGTCACGATGCCGCCGTCGCCGACGGAGTACAAGGCATTGGCGATCACCGCGCCGACCTGGTTGTCGTCGTTGGCCGAGATCGCCGCCACCCGGGCGAAGTCCTGCTCGGTGACGACCGGGTGCACGACCTGGCGCAGCCGCTCGACCAGGCGCGCGACCGCGATGTCGATGCCGCGCTTGACCAGCACCGGGTTGCCGCCGGAACCGATCGCCAGCATGCCCTCGCGGACGATCGCGTGGGCCAGCACGGTCGCGGTGGTGGTGCCGTCGCCGACGATGTCGTTGGTCTTGATCGCCGCTTCCTTGACCAACTGGGCGCCCATGTTCTCGAACTGGTTCTTCAGGTGGATCTCCCGGGCGATGGTGACCCCGTCGTTGGTGACCACCGGTGAGCCGGTGATCTTCTCCAGGATCACGTTGCGGCCTTTGGGGCCAAGCGTCGACTTCACCGCCTCTGCCAGCTGGTCCACGCCGGCCAGCATCAGCTCACGCGCTTCTGCACCGAATCGCAGTTCCTTGGCCATCGGTTCCTCCTCCTTCAGAACGGTGGTGCTAGGGAACGAGAATCGCGCGGCCCCGGACCCGGCCGGCATCGAGATCCGCGATCGCCTCGACGGCGGAGTCCAACGGATAGGTCCGGGTGTGCAGCGTGACCTTCCCGGCCTGCGCGAGTGCCATCAGCTCGGCCAGGTCGTTGTAGGTGCCCACGATGTTGCCGATGATGTTGCGCTCGGTGGAGATGATGTCCAGGGTCGGGATCCGCAGTTCGCCGCCGTACCCGATCACGAAGTACGAGCCGTTCGGAGCGGTCATCGCGAAGCCGTCCTGTTCGGCGCCCTGCTCGGCGACGAAGTCGAGTACGACGTTCGCGCCCGCCCCGCCGGTCAGGTCCTGGACGGCCTGCACCTGGTTGCCGTCAGCGACGACCGTGTGGTCGGCGCCGAGCTGCTCGGCGAGCTTCAGCGCCTCCGGGTTGCGGTCCACCACGATGATCGTGGTGGCGGTGAGGGCGGCCAGGCACTGGACGCCGATGTGACCCAGCCCGCCCGCGCCGATCAGCACGCAGGTGGTTCCGGGGTACAGCAGCGGGATCGCCTTGCGGACCGCGTGGTACGCCGTGATGCCGGCGTCGGCGAGCGCCGCGACGTCCTGCGGCTGGGTCTTCGGGTCGAGCTTCACGCAGGCGCGAGCGGAGGTGAGCAGGTACTCCGCCATCCCGCCGTCGCTGTCCAGTCCGGGGAAGGTACTGACCGCGCAGTGCATGTCATCGCCGGCCCGGCAGGCGTGGCAGAGCCCGCAGGTGGGTGTCGGGTGCAGGATCACGGTGTCGCCGACAGCCACGTTGGTGACGGCGGAGCCGATCTCGTGGACCCAGCCGGCGTTCTCGTGGCCGATCGTGTAGGGCAGCGTCGGCTGCATCGCGTCCGCCCACTGACCCTCGATGATGTGCAGGTCGGTGCGGCAGACCCCGGCGCCGCCGATCTTGACGACGACGTCCAGCGGGCCCTTGATGCTCGGTTCCGGAACGTCCTCGACCACTGGTTGCTGGTGATATCCGTGCAGTCGAACGGCCTTCATCACTCGTCCTCCTCCTCACCCGCACCGATCGTGCCGTACCGGTGGCGCAGCATTCCCCGGCAGATGCCGGTGTTGGCCTCGATCCCGACCTTGGCCAGCCGTGCCCTGCCCAGGTGCAGCGACACCGCGGCACCGGTGATGGGGTCACCGGTGCCGGGGTCGACGAGCAGGGGAGCGGAGGGGTCGGCCCGAAGGCCTAGCTCAGCCCGCCGCCGGCACAGCCTCTCCAGCTGTGCCGACGGGGGCGTTTCCCCGATCGTCAGGGTCGCCAGCGCCGCCGGGTCCAGACCAGCGGCCAGAAGCGGACGACAGACCTGGTCGGTGCCTGCGAGCACCGCCTTGGACAGGAATGTCCGCCGTAACTCGTCCAGCTCGCCGACCGCCTCGCCCGCGAACGAGACGGCGAAACCGGCCCGTGCCGCCACCCCGGCGTTGATCTCCGCCGACGCGAAGTGGTCCTCCAGGGCGACGTCGGCGCTGCGCACCTCCGGCAGCGCCGACACCACGTCGTACGCGTCCGCGACCATCAGGAACGCGAAGTTCGGCGCGCAGAAGTACGTCGGCAGCCGGAGCCGGACCCGGACGTCACCGGCCGCCGACACGATGCACTCCGAAACGAAGCCGAGCGTGGTGATCGGCTCGTCCAGCTCAGGGTCGCGGACCGCGTCGAGCGCGGTGAGGACCCGGGACCGCTCCGCGACGGCCGCCGTCATTACTGCGTGACCAGCTTCGCGTCGTCCTGCGCGGCCGGGGCGGCGTCCGCGAGTTGCAGCTCGTCAGGCACCTTGAGGTCGTACAGCTTGGCCGCGTTCAGCCCGAGGATCTTCTTCTTGCCCTCGACGCCGAGCCGGGGATAGTCCGCGAACTCGGGGGCGTCGGGGAACTCCCAGTCGACGAAGCCCTCGATCTGCCACTTCGGTTCCCAGATGCCGTAGTCGCTGCCGAACGTCATCTTGTCCTCGCCGACCCAGAACAGCAGCTCGCCCATCACCTTCGCGAAGAAGTGCGGCCGGGCAGCCATCAGACCACCGATCACCACCGACAGTCCGGCGTACACGTTGGGCTCCTGGGTCGCCATGAAGCAGAAGTCCTCGATCCGCGGCAGCCCGACGTGCTCGACGATGAAGTTGAGCTCGGGGAAGTCGGTCGCGGCGTGGTCGACGTCGGACACGTCGAACGCGTCCTTGTCCAGCGGCCAGATGGTGGGGCCCTTGTGGACGTGGATGTTCTTGATCCCCAGCTCCTGGGCCTTCTCCAGGTACCGGTACGCCGCGGGGTCGGTGAGCTTGTAGCCGCGCGACCCGTTGTTCCACTCGGCCGTGTAGAGCTTGACGCCCCTCGAGCCGTACCGGTCGACGTTCGCCTTCAGCTCGACCAGGCCGTTGTCTCCGTCCCGCGGGTCGAACCTGGTGTTGAGGACGAACATCCCGGGGTGTTTCTCACCGAGGCCGGCGTTCTTCTCGGTGGTGTTGAACCCTTCCGTGTACCACTCCTTCAGGTACGTCGGCTGGAAGATCGCCACGTCCACGTAGCCGTCCTCGAAGACGTCCTTCATCAGGTCGTCCTCGGTGTAGCTCATGAACTTCTCGATCGGCCAGTGGGTCTCCTTCGGGGCCAGGCTCTGGTAGGCGTGGAAGCACTCGATCCACCCCTTGGCGTACTGCTCCGCGCCCGGCACCCAGTTGTCCGGTCCGGCGTTCCAGAAATGCATGTGGCTGTCGACCACGAAGTACTTCTCGCCGTTCTTCTCGTACACGGTGTGACCCCCTCTACTTGGACGCGGTCAGGTCGAAGCCGAGGTACTCGGCGGCGTCCTCGGGGTTGGCGACCATGATCGTGCGGTCGTCGAGATGGATCATCCGGCCGTAGTGCGTGGACATGTTCTCCTCGAACTCGGCGGCGTCGAAGTAGCCCGGCTCCTCGCCCAGCGCCTCGGAGATCTCGTCGTAGTTGACCTCCATCTTGCCGACCGCGTCGACCCTGATCATCGACGGCAGCGGCGTCACGGTGACGTTGTCCTTGTGGCTCATCACCTCGGCGACGACGGCGCCGACCTGGTTGTTCATCAGGGTGAAGCCACACCGGTTGGACGCGGTGCTGTCGGACTTGAACGGACTCTCTGAGGTGGTGAAAGCGGTGGTCACTGTGCCAGCTCCTTGGGCTCGGTGAGGCCGAGTCCGGTGACGATGCCGCTGAAGCGGCTCTTCGCCCGGTCCAGCCCGTCTTCGAATCGTGGCGGCTTGGTGTCCGGCTGCGACCAGAGCGGTTGCATCGTGCGGGCCGCCTCGATCGAGCGTGTCGTCCAGTTGGACAGCCAGTCCTGCAGGATCGCCTTGTTGTGGTCGGCGAACTCCTTGTCGGCGGTGAGCAGTTCGAACATCGCCCTGGTGTAGCGCAGGTCGCGCTCGGCGAAGTCGTACTCCGCCGCGCCGACGACGGTCGGCGTCACGAAGTCGCCGTTGCCGGGGGAGGCCTGCTGGACCAGTTGGCTGCGGAACAGTTCGCCGACGAGCGGTTCGAACACGACGTTGGCGGCGAAGATGGCCTCGCACCAGTCGTCGATCGCGGTGAGCCGCTCGGCCACGTCACGCACGCCCTGCCAGGCCGGGTCGGAGTTCCACGTCTCCAGGTGCGCAGTACCGTCGAAGTCGTCGAGCTCCTCGCTCAGGGTGAGGTTGTAGAGCGCGAGGTCCTGCGCCGCGCGGATCCGGTGCATGCTGTTCACCGCGATCGCGTTGTTGTGCATGTTGGTCGGAGCCCGCCGGTTCGCGTTCGCGAACAGGTAGAGACCCAGGCCCTGGTCCACATGCATCCACGCGCCGACGTGCTGCTCGATGAAGCGGATCCAGTTGCGGTTCCACTGCCGGAAGGCGTCGGACTGCCGGGCCGCCTCGATGTTCTGGTTGAGCTGCCGGACGACGTTGGAGTTGTACCGGTACAGCGTCATCTCCCATTCCTCGTTCGGGTCCCGGAACTCGTGCCAGCCGGTGGCCGGCCAGTCGTAGCCCTTGCCGCCTGTGCCGGGACCGCGGGCCGGCTCCGGCCGGTCCGAGCCCCAGGCCTTCAATGCGGTCCAGTCCAGCGGATAGCCACCGAGGCCGTCGGCGAATCCGTACAGCCAGCCCTGGCTGAGGTAGTGCCGCGGATCCGGCTGCACCTCGACGGTGACGTCCTCGTAGTGGCTCTGCTTGCGCTTCTGCGGCGTGTAGTAGTTGTAGCGGCGAGCCGTCGAGTCCGGGAACGCCTTGGCACCGGCCTCGGCGTCGGTGAAGACCGGTTTCGGCACGCTCCGTGCTTGGGGGGAGTCCTGTGTGGTCGTCATCTGGCTTCTGCCTCCAGCGCCTCGGGATCACCGGCGTCGCCGGTGGTGGTGAACTTGTCGTAGAAGATCCGCTTCTGCGCGACGCCCAGCCGTTCCAGCAGGGGTAGCGCGGCCTCGACCATCGGCGGCGGACCGCACACGTACGCGTCGACGCCGGCCAGGTCCTGCTCGTGCCGGGCGACGACATCGGTGATCAGGCCGATCTCGCCCTTCCACTCGTCGTCGTCGGCCGGCTCGGACAGCGCCGGTACATAGGAGAAGTTCGGCAGCGTGGCCGCCAGTGTCCGGAGCTCCTCGTCGAAGCAGAGGTCGCGCTTGGCGCGCGCCCCGTAGTAGTAGGTCGCGGGGCGGTCGATGGCCCGCTCGGCCATCGACCGCAGCAGCGCCAGGATCGGCGCCATCCCGGCTCCGCCGCCGAGGAAGACCAGCCGGGCGCCAGGGTTGTCCCGCAGCGTGAAGACCCCGAACGGTCCGGTCAGGTCGAGCCGGTCGCCGACCGACAGCCGCTCGGCCAGGTGCGACGAGAACACGCCGCCCGGGTAGATCTTGATCACGAACTCGAGCAGTCCACCGTCCCGGCTGGACGTGTTCGCCATCGAGAACGACCGGGTCGCCTCGGATCCCGGTACCGCGAAGTCGAGATACTGGCCCGGGAAGAACTTCAGTTCCCCGGGTTCCAGCAGCCGCAGTACCAGGTGCCGCATGTCGTGGGTGACCGCGTCGTTCGCGACCACCTCGGCGACGGCCTCCTGGATCGGCAGCCCCGAACGGATCATGTCCTCGTCGTAGTTGAGCAGCTCGATCGTCAGGTCCTCGTACGGATGGGCCCGGCAGAGCAGGGTGTAGCCCTCGTCCAGCTCGTACTCGGGCAGCGCGAACGTCGAGTACCGCTCGAGCTCGATGTCGTCACCGTCGAGCACGAACGACTTGCAGGAGGAGCATTGCCCCTCCTTGCAGCCGTGCATCAACATCACGCCCTGCTCGGCCGCGGCCCGCAGGATCGTCTGTTCCTCGTCGACCTCGATCTCGATGCCGACGGGCTCGAACCGGACGACGTGCTTGTCTCCCATGATTCAGTTGTCGACAGGTGCCCGGCCGGCGGGGCCACCGCGCACGTACCTCGCCGCGAACGCGTTCCGCTCGGTGTCGCTCATCTCGTTGAGCAGCACGTTCGGGCTCTGCAGCGGTGGGCAGCGCCGGAGGTGGTCCAGGGTCCACATCTTGTCCGGGTTCAGATCGAGATGCGGTTGCGCGACCATCGTCTTGCCGTCGTCGCGGACGAATCCCATGTCGGACACCACGTCGGCCCAGTTCCAGCCGTGGTAGAGCGTCTCCCACTCACGGTGGCCGATCAGCTTGCCCATGTTCGGGGTCTGCCGGCCCTGGTACGTCGGGCGGAACGCGGTCTCGTCGGTCCACTTGCACATCTCGTGGCAGTACGTGCGCCACTGACCGTCGACCTTCGCCATCACCATGTCCTCGCGGACCAGGCATGGCACCATGCAGGTCCAGCAGCGGTGCGGGTACTCGTAGTCGACGTCCTCGAACACGATCGGGTTGTGCCCGTTCGGCTTCGACAGACGGTTGTAGTTCTCCCACCAGGCGCCGTACTTGTCGTACCAGCCCGGGTACTTGAACTCGAACCACTCGAAGTCCTTGTCCGTCATCGGGTCGATCCGCCAGTAGTTGGCGAGCCAGCCGGTGGCGAAGAACTGTGCGACCTCGTGCACGTAGCCCTTGTTCCAGATCTGGTTCCAGGACTCCTCGATCAGGTCGTGCGGAATCTCCAGACCGTACTTCTCCAGCGGCACCAGGTAGCTGCGGTAGTAGTCGTCGTAGATCCAGCGACGCCACATCTCGGCGTAGCTCTCCCGGTCCTTGCGACGGTCCTTGGTGCCGTACTCGATGAAGGTGCCGATCGCCGCGTCGACGACGCGGTGGTTGTTCCACCAGGCGTACCGCAGGTCGCGGGCGAGCAACTGGTGGTTTCCTTCGTCGGCCAGCGCCATCAACAGGGTGGCGTAGCCGTTGCTGATGTGTCGCGACTCGTCCGACTGCACAGAGTGGAAGACGGTCGGCAGCAGGTAGTCGCCGTTCGCGGCCGCCTCGGCGGGCATCGCGACGAACAACGTGTTGGTGAAGGCGGTCTCGGCCACGATGGTGAGGTAGATGCTCGCCGCCGTGATCGCGTCACCGGTGATGAAGCCTTCCGCGAACTGCCGGCCGATGGTGCCGCAGTAGTCGTTCTGGAAGTTGCGCAGGCTGGAGTTGAAGCCCGCCGGGTCGATGTAGTTGTTCATGTACAGGCGCTTGAGGTTCTGCTGGATCGTCGAGTGCCTGACCTCGTCGATCATCTGGATCGCCTGGCCGTTGTGCAACTCGGGGTTCGGTACCGTGCGGAACAGCAGCGGCATCGCCCGGGCCGCGGAGATCTCCGGCAGCGGGATGATGCTCAGGAACAACTTCTGCCACTCCAGCCAGCGCTCCTGCACCTGGCGGAACATGTTGCCGCGGATGGCGCCGTCGGCGGCGCCGTACACCCGGTGGTCCTTCTCTTCCTGCATCGGGAAGTACGACCGCAGGACCTGCTTCAGCGGGTCCTTCTTCTGAGCCTTCTGGAACGAGTAGTCGGTCCCGTACTGCGAGACTGGCTCGTGGTATGCGGGCTCCCAGGACAGTTCCTGGATCTTCTGGTGGGCCTTCGCCACACTCTGGCGACTCATGGCACTCCTCACGCTAGCTGTGGCCGCTGAGGGCGTGGGCTGAGCCCACGTCTTGGTTGCGTTTGAAGTACATCGCCGTGCCGCAGGGCGGGAGGTCTCAAATTGAGACAGATCAGGTGAGCCCCGAGGTGATGGAAGAACGCCTGCGAAGCACTAGTCTGCAAACAGCGATGCCAGGAGGCCTCGTGGACGAACTGGAACATGTATCAGGCGACGGCGGTAGCCGGGTTGCCGAGGCCAGGCTGCGTTTTCTGACCTACGACGCCTTCCCGGTCGGTGACGTACGCCGTCCGGTCCTCGCGTCCTGGGTACGGTCCCGGCGGTGGAACCTGCCGGCCGACCGGATCGACCTGCCGTACGTCGCGGACCCCGATCTCGACCTGCCCCTGGCTCGTAGTGCGACCCCGGTTCTGCGCCGGCTGCACGAGTATCTCGACGGACAGCCGATCAGCATCATCCTGACCGAACGCAACGGGATGGTGCTTCGACGGCTGACCGCCGATGCAGAGTTGAGCAGGCACCTGGACCGGGTCAACCTCGCCCCGGGCTTCAGCTACTCCGAGCAGTTCGCCGGGACGAACGGCATCGGCACGGCCCTCGAGCGCGGTGCCCCGACGCACGTTTTCGGGCACGAGCACTATGCGGAGGACCTGGAAGATCTTGCCTGTGCCGGAGTACCGATCAAACACCCGATCACCGGCAAGACGGTCGGCGCCATCGACCTCACCTGCTGGCGCAAGGACGCCGGATCGCTGCTGATCACGCTGGCCAAGTCCACGGCCGACCAGATCCGTGCGGCACTGCTGACGGACTGTTCGGCCCGGGAGCAGGAGTTGCTCCAGGAGTACCTGCTGGCAGGGCGCCGGTCCGGCGACATGCTGCTCGCGGTCAACGACGATCTGTTGCTGATGAACGCCAAGGCACGGCAGAACCTCGACGCCAGCGATCAGGCCGCCGTCCTCGCCCACGCCTCCGACATCCTGGGCCGCGCAGGCGCCAACGCGGTGGCGGTCGAGCTGCCGAGCGGGCGACGGGTCCGCATCACCTGCAAGCCGGTACCCGAGGGTCGACGGGGCGCCGGCGCCGTCATCCAGATCACCCAGCAGCCGGCCGGCCAGAATCTGATGAGTGTCAGTGCGAACCGGCCGCCACCCCGCCCGGGGCTGCCAGGCATCGTCGGCCGGAGCGCACCCTGGATCGCCACCAGCCGGGACGTGGACAACGCCTACCGCGCCCTGCAATGGATCGTGCTCAGCGGCGAGCCGGGAGCCGGGAAGCTGGCGCTGGCCAGGGCGGCCCATCAGCAGAACAACCCGGCCGGAACGTTCCGGGTGGTCGATGCCGGCGTCGCCCAGGATCACTTCGCGGCCGACCTCGAGGCGGAACTGGCCGACGACACCGTCCAGGCGCTGGTGATCCGCCACGCCGAGCGGCTCGGCTCGCTCCGGCTCGACGAACTGGTCGGCGCCTTGTACAGCGGACGCGAGCGCCGGCTGTCGGAACCGCCGTGGGTCGCGCTGACGCTGACGACCGGAGGCTCGAACCAGCTCGATCTGAGCGAGTTGCTGACGCTGTTCCCCAGCACCGTCGACGTGCCACCGCTGCGGCACCACATCGACGACGTTCGCGAGCTGGTCCCGTACTTCCTGAGCCAGTTGAGCCACGGCGACCTGAGATGTTCGCCGGAAGCGATGCAGCAGCTGCTGCGATCAGCCTGGCCGGGCAACACCGAGGAACTGCACCAGGTCTTGAAACAGGTTGTCCAGCACCGGCGACGGACCGGCATCATCTTGCTGGCCGATCTGCCTGCAGACCTGCAAGCGATCAGCCGCCGGAGTCTCAGCCAGCTGGAAGCACTTGAGCGCGACGCGATCATCCGGAGCCTCCTCGACAACAACGGCAACCGGGGTGACGCCGCTCGGTCGCTGGGGATGTCCCGGGCGACGATCTATCGCAAGATCCACGACTACGGGATCCGGTGAGCCGAGTCTTTCGGCCAGACGCCTGCCGAATTGTGCTACCACTGGCGCATGGAAGAACCGGCCGGGGAACGCGTCTCCCATGACCTGCTCGGGTCGAAGACCACAGGAGAATCCGAGAGCCTGACGACGGTCCTGGTCGCCTTCGTCGTCAACATCCTGATCGCGCTGGCGAAATCGTTCGCGGCCGTCCTGACCGGGTCCGCTTCGATCCTGGCCGAAGCGGCGCACTCGTGGGCCGACGCCGGCAACGAGGTGTTCCTGCTGATCGCCAACCGGCGGTCCAGCCGCCCGCCGGACGACCTGCATCCGCTCGGCCACGGACGCGAGGCCTACGTCTGGTCGCTGTTCGCCGCCCTCGGCCTCTTCGTGGCCGGTGCGGCGGTGTCGATCACCCACGGCATCCAGTCGCTCGTCACCCCCGAGCCGGCTGACGACTTCGTGATCGGGTACGTCGTCCTCGCCGTCTCCTTCGTCCTCGAGGGGATCTCGTTCCTGCAGTCGACCCGCCAGGCCCGCGCGGAGGCCCGCACCCTGGAGCGAGACCTGATCGAACATGTTCTCGCCACCTCCGACCCCACCCTGCGAGCCGTGTTCGCGGAGGATGCCGCGGCACTTTCCGGTCTGGTGATCGCCGCCGCCGGCCTGTTCGCCCACCAGCTCACCGGTTCCTCGATCCCGGATGCGGTCGGCTCGATTCTGGTCGGCGTACTGCTCGCGTACGTCGCGCTGCTCCTGATCAACCGCAACCGGCGATTCCTGGTCGGGCAGGAGGCGGATCCCCGGGTCCGCGCCGCCGCGCTCCAGGCCCTGCTGGACGCCCCTGAGGTCGCCCGGGTCACCTATCTGCGGCTGGAGATCGTCGGCCCGCGGATGATCTCGGTCATCGGTGATGTCGACCTCACCGGTGACGACAGCGAGTCGCACGTCGCCGTCCGACTGCGAGCGCTCGAGGCGAAGATCAGCGCTTCGCCCGCGGTCGCCGGCGCAGTACTGAGTCTGTCCGCTCCTGACGAGCCGGCACTGGAGCCTTAATTGAAGTAGTGCTCGTCTGCCAGTTCGTCGAGCAGACCTGGGTGCGTCGGGTGCCAGTCCAGCAACTTGCTGGTCTTGACCGCCGTCGTCGGGTTGTCCATGGCAGCGAACTGTGCCAGGAAACCGAGGTACTCGGCCGCCTCCTCCGCCTCGATCGAGCGAGCCGGTACGTCGAGTCGGTGGCCGATCGTCTCGGCGATGTGGCGGAATTCGATGCCCTCGTCACCGACAGCGTGCAGGCGGTTGCCGGCCGGCGCAGATTCGAGTGCGAGC
>NZ_DASRXP010000759.1:0-4219 GCF_035687465.1 Kribbella sp. | reverse complement strand
CCTGCGCCTCCGGCCGCAGCGAAGCGCTGACCATCCACACCAGCGGCGCGAGGAAGGCGGCCGCGAACAACACCATCACCACGTACTGCGAAGTCCGGCTCGCGAATCTCATGAGTAGAACACCCACCTCTTCTGCAGCTTCCACTGCAGGAAGGTGACCGCGGCGATCACCGCGAACAGGATCCACGCCATCGCCGAGGCGTAGCCGACCTTCCCGAAGCCGAACGCGTTCTGGTAGATGTTGAAGATGTAGACACTGGTCGCATGTCCCGGCCCGCCCTTGGTCATCACGTAGATCAGGCCGAACACCTGGAACGAGGTGATGAACTGGGTGATCAGCAGGAACAGGAAGTGCGGCGTCAGCAGCGGCAGCGTGATGTACCGCAACCGTGCCCACGCACCCGCTCCGTCGATCCGGGCGGACTCGAAGTACTCCTCCGGCAGTCCTTGCAGACCGGCCAACAGGATGATCATCGGGTAGCCGATGCCCTGCCAGACGCTCACCAGGATCACCGCCGGCATCGCCCAGCTCGAGCTCGACAGCCACTGCGGCCCGGTGATCCCGAGCTGGCTCAGCAGCCCGTTGATCACTCCGTTGTCCGGCTGGAAGAACCAGAACCAGACGAAGCCGATCGCGACCACGTTCGTCACGTACGGCGCGAAGTACGCGGTCCTGAAGAAGGCGACCCCCTTGACCGGCCGGGCACACAGCAGCGCCAGTACCAGGCCGATCCCGATCGTCAGCGGGATGCTCGCCACCGTGAAGTAGATGGTGTTCTTGAACGTCTGCCGGAACAGCGGATCGTTGCTGAACAGGTCCTTGAAGTTCCGCAGCCCGACGAACTTCGGCGCCGAGATGCCGTTCCAGCTGGTCAGCGACGCACCCATCGAGACCAGGATCGGGAAGAACTGGAAGACCACCACTCCGACCACGACCGGACTGATGAACAGCCAGCCAACCAAGTTCTGTTTGCGTCGTGCGCGGCGGGCCTCGGTGACCGCCACGGTGCGGCCGCGTGTCATCGTCATCGTTGCCATAGGCAATCAGCCTCACTGGTGTGGTACTGGTTCGGCGTCACCCCTTCAGGGCGGTATCCACCTGGGGCTTGATCTGCTGCAGGACGTCCCCGACCGGCTTCTCGCAGTTGTAGGCCTGGTCGAGCGCGGGGCGGTACAGCTCCCGAGCGCCGAGCGTGTTCTTGGTCTGGTTGGTGGCGGTGAGGTGCTTGGACGCCTCACCGAACAGGCCGATGTGCTGCGGCATCTTGCCGTTCGGCGCCAGTCCGGCCGCCGCCTTGTTGTTGATCGGGGTGAAGGCACCGCCCTGCAGGAGGATCTTCCCGCCCTCCTCGCTGGACAGGTACTTCAGCAGCGCCCAGGCCTGGTCCGGGTTCTTCGCCTCTTTCGGGATGCAGAAGACGATGACGCTCGACTCGGTCTTCTGCTCCACGTCGGCGGGCGGCGGCGCCACGTCCCAGGTGAAGTCCTTGATCGTGCTGCGCAGGTACGGCACGGTGCCGAACGTCGCGTACATCATCGCGAGCTTGCCCTGCGCGAACAGCTGGGTCTCGGCGTTGTCCTGCTGCAGCATCGACCACGGCGGCTGGACCTTGTCCTTGCAAGTCAGGTCGGTGGCCCATTGCAGGGCCTCGACCTCCTTGCCGCCGGCCAGCGTGAACTGCGTGCCGTCAGGGGAGAAGATGCCGGTCTCGCTTCCGTGGTTCACGGTGAAGGTCTGCTCGTAGCCGGTGTCGAGGTAGACCAGCGCACCCCAGCGCTTGCCCGGGATGGTGAGCTTCCTGGCCCGGTCGGTGAATGCGTCCCAGGTCCAGCCCGTGCCGGTCCAGGTGGTCGGCGGCAGCGGAACACCCGCCTGTTTGAAGAGGTCGACGTTGTAGAAGACCAGCCGCGGCTCGTACCCGACCACCCAGGCGGTGTGCGATCCGTCCGGCTGCTTCGGGAACTCGAACACCTCCTTGGCGAACTGGCTGGTGTCGAGCTGGTCCTTCTCGATGAACGGCTTGAGGTCCAGCAGTGCGCCCTGCTCGGAGAACCCGCGGACGAAGTCGTCGTTGATCCGCATCACGTCCGGCGGACTGCCGCCCGCCAGCAGGGTGCGCATCTTGGTGTCGTACTCCTGGGTGACCGCGGGCTGCACCGTGACCGACGTACCGGCGGCCTTCTCGTGCGCCTGGATCGCCTGCTCGAGCGGGGTGCCTTTGACCTGCTGCCAGTTCAGGAACGTGAGGCCGTTCTTGCCGCCCGCCTGGTTACCACTACCGCCACAACCAGCCAGCAACCCGCCGGCGGCGAGTGCCGACAGCCCGGCGAGGAAGCTGCGTCGGCTCGGTTCTGCGTGGAACGTCTGCACCGGAATCTCCCATCCGCATCGTGTCGAGATGGCCTGCGCAGTCCGTCATCCCGGCCCGCTGAGGACGTGCGGGACCACCCCGCCGGCATCGGCGGGTCGGAGTGTTTCACTGGGATGACTGGGCTATGAATACGTATACACAGCTCAGCACATCAGGTCAACGGCGAGACGTGAGACTCTCCTGCGGAGAACCTGAAAAGACCGACGGAGGGAGTACGGCGGATGGCCGGTCCGGATCGACCACCGACCAGCAGGGACCTGGCCCGGCTGGCGGGGGTCTCGCAGGCGACGGTGTCGAGGGTGCTGACCAACAGCCCACGGGTCAGCCCGGACACCCGGGCCCGGGTGCTCCAGGTGCTGGCAGAGGCGAACTACACCCCGAACGCGCTGGCCAGGGCGATGAAGACCGGCCGGACCGACACCATCGGCGTCTTCATGACCCGGGTGACGAGCCCGTTCCACGCCGCCCTGCTGGACGAGATCGGCCGGCTGCTCGGCGAGGTCGGGCTGCACATGATCCTGTGGAACATCGAGCACGACCCGGAGGAATCGGTCAGCAAGGTGATCCAGCAACGGCTGGTCGACGGCTTCATCCTCACCTCGGCGACGTACACCTCGAAGCTGCACACCATCGCCGTCGCCTCCGGTACGCCGACCGTGCTGATCCACCGCGGGATCGACGGCCTGGACTGTGACCAGGTGGTGGGCGACAACTGGCAGGGCGCCTTCGACGCGGGCCGCTACCTGGTCGAGGCGGGCCACCGCGACATCGGTCTGGTGACCCTGGAGCACACCGGCAACACCTCGCGAGACCGGGACCTGGGTTTCCGTGCCGCACTCGCCGAGGCGGGCGTCTCGGTCAAGAACCGCAACGTCATCACCACGAATGTGGCGCACGCCGACGGCCACGCGGCGGCCCGGCAACTGTTGTCCGCCAAGAAGCCGCCGACGGCGATCTACACCGTGACTGATCTGCTCGCGTTCGGGCTGCTCGACGGCGCCCGCGCACTCGGTGTGACGGTGCCGGACGACGTCTGGGTGGTCGGCTTCGACAACACCGAAATGGCGTCCTGGGAGGCCTTCGACCTGACCTCGGTCAACCAGCCCGTGCACGACATCGTGAAGGCCGGCATCGACCTGCTCCGCCGCCGGATCGCCGACCCGACCGCGAAACCGACGATCCTGACACTCCCCTGCCCCTTGGTGATCCGCGGCTCGACCGCTCACACCGTCGTCGGCTGACGCGGTCTCAGCGGTCCTGCAGCAGCGGGAGAACGTCCCGCAGTACGGCCAAGTGGTCGGCCGGCTTCTTCAGGCCCAGCTTCATCGTGTTCACGCACAGATGCGTCGCGCCGAGCTTGCGCCACCCGTCGACGAAATCGGGCCAGTCACGCTCCGGTACTGCGCCCAGCGACAACCGCGGCTCGAATCCAACCTCCGCGGGATCACGCCCTGCCTCGACCGCATACGCGCGAACCCGTTCCACCCGCGCCTGGGCCTCCTCGTTGGGCGGGCTCTGCGGCATCCACCCGTCTCCGATCCGCCCGGTACGCCGGAGTACGGCCTCCGCATCCCCGCCGAACCAGATCGGAATGTTCCGCCGTACCGGCAAGGGATTGAGCCCGGCCTCCTCGACCTCGTGGAACGCGCCTTGATAGGAGATGACCGGGTCCGCCCAGAGCTTGCGCAGCAGGTCGACCTGCTCGGTGATCCGCGCGCCGCGCTTCTCGAAGGGCACCCCGAGCGCCTGGTACTCCACCTCGTTCCAGCCGATCCCGACGCCCAGCCTGAACCGGCCTCCGCTGAGCACGTCCACCTCGGCCGCCTGCTTCGCCACCAGCGAGGTCT
>NZ_DASRXP010000758.1:0-8550 GCF_035687465.1 Kribbella sp. | reverse complement strand
CCCGGAAGGTGTTGTTGTTCTAGGGTCGGCACTCGATGGATGACGAGTGGAGTGATGAGCTCGGGCCGCCTGGCGTCTCGGTGCGATCGGTGGAGCAGTTGGTCGGGGGGTTCGCCAACAGCACCTGGCGGGTGACGCTGGCTGACGGCGAAGTCGTGGTCGTGAAGTCCTCGAGCAGTGCGCCGGACGGGCTTTTCGCCGTGGAAGCCGCCGGCTTGGAGGTACTGCGCGGCGCTGGTCTGCGGACGCCGACTGTGATTGCTGTCGGCGCGAGATCGTTGACGCTCGAGGCACTGAACTCCAGCACCTCGGACACCGCTGAGTTCTGGGAAGCGGCTGGCCGGGCTGTGGCCGGACTGCACGGCAGGACCTCGCCCAGATTCGGCTGGGAGAGTGACGGCTGGCTTGGCCGGCTTCCGCAGGAGAACGGCTGGGACGACGACGGGCATCGGTTCTTCGCGACCCGCCGGATCCTGCGGTACCTCCGGGAGCCGAAGACCCGCCAAGCGCTCGATGCCGCCGACCTCGCGGGCCTGGAGCGACTCTGCGACCGCCTCGGCGACCTGCTTCCCGCGGCGCCGGCGGTTCTCACGCACGGCGACCTCTGGAAGTCGAACGTCATCGCCACCCCCGACGGCGAGCCGGTGTTCATCGATCCGGCGGTGAGCTGGACCTGGGCCGAAGTCGATCTGAGCATGGCCTACTGCACCGGCGGTATCCCCGAGAGCTTCTTCGCCGCCTACCACGAGATCCGGCCTCCCGAGCCGGGCTGGCGCGATCGCCTGCAGTTGCTGAATCTTCGCGAACTGCTCAGCGTCGTCGCTCATTTCGGTCCGACCGGGGACTCTGTCGCGCGGATCCGTGGCGTCCTGAAGCGGTTCTCCTGAGCCGCTACTCCCTGCACTCGGGGGTAGTAGTCGGTGACACGCCGTTACGGACGGCCGTGCGGGCGCGTTGACGGAAAGAATGAGAGCAGTCCGTTCAGATGCGCGCTGAATTTGACAACTATTTTCATTAACGGCAGGATTCCACCGGCGACCACTCCTCGTCGGAGCCCCCTCACCGTGAAGGAAATGCGGATGTCCGAAGCTCTGAACAGACGAGGATTTCTAGGCCTGACCGGCGCCCTGGCCATCGGTGCCCTGGCCGGTTGCGGCGCTGACGAGACGGCCGCGCAGCCGAAGCAGGGTGGCCGGCTTCGTGCGGTGTTCGCCGGCGGTGGCGCCAAAGAGGTCCTCGACCCCCATGAGCAGAGCTTGTTCGTCGACATCGCGCGGCACAAGGCGATGTTCGAGAAGCTGGTCGAGCTCGGGCCGGACCTGAAGCCGGTGCCCCGGCTCGCCGAGAAGTGGGAGCCGGACGCGCAGGCCGCGACCTGGCGGTTCACGTTGCGGGACGCGACCTTCCACGACGGCCAGAAGCTGTCCGCCGAGGACGTGCTCTACAGCCTGGCCCGGATCGCCGACCCGACCGCTCCCGAGCGGGTCGCCCAGTCCTCGCTGGCATCGCTCGACATTCGCCGCTGCAAAGCGATCGATCAGCGAACGGTCGAGCTGACGCTGTCCGCTCCCAATGCCGAGTTCCCCGCGCTCTTGGCCGGAATCGGCACGCAGATCGTCCGCGACGGCTTCAAGGACCCGACGAAGCCGATCGGTACAGGCGCCTTCAAGTTCGTGTCGTTCGAGGCCGGTCGGTCGATGGTGGCCAGCCGGTACGACGACTACTGGGACGGCGCGGCGCGGATCGAGGAGCTCCAGATCCTCTCCGCCGACGCGGAGGCCCGGGCCAACGCGCTGCAGGGCGGCCAGGCGGAGTACGCGAACGAGATGACTGCGACCTTCGCCCGGACCGCCGAGGCCGGCAAGACGGTCAAGATCGTCGCAGCGAAGGGCAGTACCACCCAGGCCTTTGTGATGAAGGTGGATCAGCCGCCGTTCGACAATCCCGACGTACGGCTCGCGTTCAAGCTGCTGGCGGATCGGCAGCGGCTGGTGGACGTGGTGCTCGCCGGTCGCGGGATCGTCGGCAACGACCTGTTCGGCAAGGGATTCCAGTACTACGCCGAGCTGCCGCAGCGAGAGCGCAACGTGGAGGAGGCCAGAACCCTGCTGAAGAAGGCCGGCGTGCGCAACAAGGAGGTCGAGATCTTCACCTCGGACGCCACGGCCGGATTCGTCGAGGCGGCCACCTTGTTCGCGGAGCAGGCGGGCGAGGCCGGGCTGAAGCTGAAGGTGACCACCGGCAGTGCGCAGACCTATGCGAAGGACCTGCTCACGAAGGGGGCGATCGGGAGTCACCGGTCCGGCGCGATGCCGATCCCGCAGTACATCACCGATCGGTTGCTCTCGAAGTCGCCGTTCAACGTGACGCACTGGCGGCGACCCGCGTTCGATGCCGCGTTCGCGTCCGCGCAGGTGCTGACGGACGAGGCTGCCCGGGCGGCGAAGTACGGGGAACTGCAGAAGACGCTGCGGGATGACGGCGGAATCCTGGCCTGGGGGCATCCTGACTTCCTCGTCGCGGTGTCGTCGAAGGTCCAGGGGGTCGAGGCGGTTCCGCCGAACACCCTGGACTCGGCCCGCTTCGACAAGGTGTGGCTGGCCTGAATGCGGTCGTATGCCGCCCAGCGGGCTGCATTGGCGATTCTCCAGCTGGCAGCCCTGTCCGTCCTGGTGTTCGTACTGACGGCGTTGCTGCCTGGTGATGCCGCGGACATGCGGTTCACCGAGACGCTGACGCCCGACCAGGTCGCGCGGCTGCGGGAGCAACTCGGTCTCGACGAGCCCGCGTTCGAACGCTTCACCCACTGGTTCGGGAACGTGCTGAGCGGCGACCTCGGTACGTCGCTGATCAGCGGCGGGCCGGTTCTCGACATCGTCAAGGCGTCCGTCGGGGCGACCCTGGTGCTCACTCTTGCCACCCTGGCTGTGGTGATCCCGCTGGCCGTTGCCCTGGGCATCTTGATGGGCACGCGGGAGAACGGACGGCTGGACCGCACGCTCACCTCGATCACCCTGGGGCTGAGCGCGATTCCCGACTTCGTCATCGCGGTGGTCCTGGTCGCGCTGTTCTCCCTGAAGCTCGGCTGGTTGCCGGCGACCTGGGTGGGCGGCTCGCTCCTGGCCAGTCCTGCCTTGTTGGTGCTGCCGGTTGCAGTGCTGCTTGGGCGGACGGTCTGTCTGCTCTCGCGGCAGGTCCGGGCGGGCACGATCAACGCGCTCCACGCGGACTATGTGGTGCAGGCTCGTCGCCTCGGCGTCCCGCGCAGACGCTTGCTGCTCAGGCATGTCCTGCCGAACGCGGCGGTGCCAGGGGTCCAGGAGTTGGCGCGGACCGGGGACACCTTGCTCGGTGGGGTTCTCGTGGTCGAGGCGATCTTCGCGATCCCCGGCTTCGCGACCGCGTTGGTGGATGGTGTCGAGACTCGTGACGTGCCGGTCGTCCAGGGCCTCACTCTCGTACTGGCGGTCGCGGCCCTCCTGATCAACCTCGGCGCCGACCTGGTCTGCAACCGTCTGGTCCCACGGACGGAGCTCCTGCGATGAGAGCCCGTACTCCGCTTGTCGTGTCAGCTGCGCTCGTCCTGATTCCTTTGCTGGTGGCGCTTTTCGGCCCTCTGCTCAACCTCGACAGTCGGCCGGGCCTGCCATACGAGAGCGGCTCCGGTCATCCCCTGGGCACTGACGGTCTCGGCCGCGACGTGCTCGAACTCTTGTTGGTCGGCGGCAGAACTGCACTCGGCATGGCCCTCGGTGCGGTTGCGATCGCCTATCTCCTGGGCGGTGTGATCGGCCTGGTCGCGGCGTCCACCCGGCATCGATGGATCGACGAGCTGTTGATCCGGCCGCTGGACGTGCTCCTGCCGTTGCCCTCGTTGCTGGTGATCAGCGTGGTCGCGGTCGGCTGGCGCGCCTCGCCGCTGGCGATCACGTTGGCCGTTGCCATGGTCAACGTTCCGACCGTGGCGCGATTGGTGCGGGCGGCGGCGTTGGAGGCGGCGAGTGGGCCGGTTGTCGAGGCGTTGCGGATGCAACGGGAGAGCTGGGTGGGGATCCACCTGGGCTATGTCGGTCGCGCAGTACTGGGTCCGGTGGCGGCCGACGTGGGGACCCGGATCACGCTGGCGGTCTTCCTTGTCGCGTCGGTGAACTTCCTCGGGCTCGGGTTGAGTCCGACCGCGCCGGACTGGGCGGTCAGCGTCTCCCGAAACCGGGAAGGTCTGCTGCTGCAGCCCTGGGCAGTGTTGGCGCCCGCGCTGATGCTGGTTGCGTTCACCCTCGGCTTCAACCTGCTGGCCGACCGCCTGGTACATCGCACCCGCCGCCTGGTCGAGGTGGACCGATGAAGCCGATCGTCAGGGTGAGCGGTCTCGCCGCGCGCGCCGGGGAATCCATCCTGATCGACGGGGTGAATTTCGAGGTCTGGCCAGGACAGGTGACCGCCCTGGTCGGCGCATCCGGCTCTGGCAAGACAACGTCAGCACTGGCGCTGCTGGGCGAGCACGGCGACGGTGTCAGCTTGAGCGGTCAGGTAGAGGTCGACGGCGATGTTGTTGTCAACAGCAACGGTCCGACGGCAGCGGCCGCAGCGGTCCGCGGCCGGGTAGTCGCCTACATGCCACAACACCCAGGCAGCGCCCTCAACCCAGCCCGCCGAATAGGCACCAGCCTCCACGAGCTAGCAAAACTCCACGCCGGCGCGACCCGCGCGGCCGGGGAGGCGGGCAACGCGAGCGGGCTTCGGGGGGCAGGCGGGGTGGTCGGGACCATCGTCGCCGAGGCGTTGCGGGGTGCGCAGTTGCCGGATGATCGCCCGACTTTGCGGCGGTTTCCGCATCAGTTTTCGGGTGGGCAGCGGCAGCGGGTTGCGTTGGCGCAGGCGTTGGTTTGCCGGCCGCGAGTGTTGGTGCTGGATGAGCCAAGTACCGGGCTGGACTCCATCACCCGCCTGCAGTTGGTGTCTGAGTTGGAGGAACTGGCTGAGCAAGGGCTTGGGATCTTGTTGCTCAGTCATGATCTTGACCTGGTTCGCGCCCTGGCCCAGCACGTCGTAGTACTGGCGGCAGGACGGGCGATTGAGTCCGGTGGCCCGGAGATTCTGCCAACGGCACCGCGACCCACCGGTGCAAAGGGAACCCCGGCGCTCGCCGAACCGTTGCTCCAGGCAATGAACCTGTCCGCGTCGCTGCGTCCCCGCGGCCGTGACCCGATCCTGCGGGAGGTCGATCTCGCCGTGGTGCCCGGTGGCTGCCTCGGCATCGTCGGCCGGTCCGGCAGCGGCAAGACCACGCTCGCCCGCTGCCTGGCGGGCCTGCACGAGCGCTACACCGGCCGGATCACCCTCGCGGGCCAGGACCTCCCAGTACTACGGAAGCGCACACCCGAGCAGAACCGCAGAGTCCAGTACGTCTGGCAGGAGGTCCGCGGCTCCTTCGACGAACGCCTACCCGTGGACGAACAAGTAGCCCGTACTGCGCAACGCCTGCGCGGCCTGGATCGTCAGACAGCCCGGGCCGAGGCGGTATCCACACTCGCCCGGCTCGGTGTCTCCGCGATGATCGCGTCGAGACCGCCGAGCCGCTTGTCCGGCGGAGAACTCCAGCGGGCTGCCCTGGCGAGAGCGCTGCTCGCACGACCCGACGTACTGGTGTGTGACGAGATCACCACCGCACTCGACGAGCACGGCACCGGGCTCGTGATCGACCTACTGACCGAGCTGACGGCTCAGGGAACCGCGCTGGTGTGGATCAGCCACGACCTGGGCCTCGTCGCCGCCGTCTCCGACCACGTGCTGGTGCTCGACGCCGGCCGCGTGGTCGAGCAGGGCCCACCGGCCACCGTGATGAACGAACCGTGCATCGAAGTGACCCAGCGGCTGGTGAGGGCCGCCCGGGTCGGGCACGAACCAGAAGAACCTCCGCCCGTGCTGACCAGTTGTGCCGACACGAGGAGCGAACCGCAGAGATGAAGCCTTCCCGACTGCACGATCATCTGGCGGAGGCGATCAAGGATCCGGACCCGATCCGGATCGGCGATGACCTGATCTGCCTGCGGTTCGAGACGATGAAGGTGTACTCCGCGCTGGGTGCCGTCCGGCATCTGCTGGACAGCGGCGCGGTGAAGCCCGGCGACACCCTGATCGACAGTTCCAGCGGGATCTATGCGCACGCGCTCGCGCTGGCCTGCCACCGGTACGGGATGAAGTGCCACATCGTCGGCTCGACCACAGTGGATCGCACCCTGAAGATCCAGCTGGAGATTCTCGGCGCGACCATCGAGCAGGTGCCGTCGTCGAACAACCTGCAGCTCGACCAGAACCTCCGGGTCCGCCGGATCGCGGAGATCCTGCGCGACAACCCGACGTACCACTGGATGCGGCAGTATCACGACGACATCCACTACCTCGGGTACCGCGCGGTCGCGGATCTGGTGGACGAACTCGTCCCCACTGGGCCGCTGTGTCTCGTCGGGGGAGTCGGCACGGGTGCCTCCACCGGGGCGATCGCTGAGTTCCTGCGGGATCGCGGGCGGGATGTGAACCTGGTCGGCGTGCAGCCGTTCGGCAGCATCACCTTCGGCGCCGGGCACACCCAGGACCCGGAGATGATCATCGCGGGGATCGGCAGCTCGATCGAGTTCCGCAATGTCCGGCACGAGCTGTACGACCGGCTGCACTGGATCTCGTTCGAGTACGCGATGTCTGCTGCCGTGGACCTGCTCCGCACCTCTGGGGTGTTCGCCGGGCTCTCGGCTGGCGCGGCGTACCTGTCCGCCCTGTGGGAGCACAACTGCGACAGCAGTCGCAAGCACGTCTTCCTCGCGGCGGACACCGGCACCCGGTATGTCGAGTCGGCTTTTGCCCGTCATGCCGAGGCGCGGCCGATGGCCAGCATGCAACCGCGCGAGATCGAGTCGCTGGACGAGCTGGCGGTGCCGTGGTCGGCGATGTCCTGGGACCGGCGGGAGTCGGCCTGGGCGGAGCGCCACGAGTTCCCATCTGCGACCCCGTCGCATTAATGTATGAGCGTGACGGGGTATGTGCTGCTGCCGGAGTTGTTCACGGCAACGGAAGTCGAACGGCTGCGGGACGTGGCCGAGCGAGTGCATGCCACGGTCGTCTCGGCGGCGGAGTCAGGCGGGACCACGGTGACTGTCTGGCCCGACGGGCACCGGCTGGAGCAGATCGACGGTACGACGATCCACTGGGAACCGGATGCGCCCAGCAAGGCGGTGCGGAGTCTGGCGCCGGTCGCGCAGTTGGACCCGGCCCTGGACGCGCTGTGGACGGACTCCCGGCTGACCACGCCGATGAGCTCGATCCTGGGCACACCCGAACCGTCGCCGTTCGTGTCGAAGCTGAACTTCAAGCGGGCCGGGGTCGGCTCGGAGTTCGCCTGGCACCAGGATTTCCCGTACTGGTACGGCTGCGCCGGCGACGCGGCGTACGAGATCGCGACGGCGATCGTGATGCTGGACGACAACACCGTACGGAACGGCGCGATGACGCTGATCCCGGGCAGCCATCGGCGGGGTCCGGCGCCGCGGGATCCGCTCGATCCCACCGGTCTGCTGGTCGATCCACGCTCCGTCGACGCGGCCGAGGCGGTGACGGTCGTGGCGCCGGCCGGGTCCGTGCTGATGTTCCCCGGTCTGATGGTGCACCGGTCCGCGCCAAACCGGACCGCGTCCGATCGCCGGTCGTTGCTGTACTGCTTCCAGCCTGCAGGTCGTCCCGAGTTGTCCGCCCTGACCTACGACCCCGAAAGGCTGGCCGATCTGCCATGACCGCTTCCGTGGCTTCGCTCACCTCCTCCGCTCTCGCCGGAGAACTCGGACCGGCACCTGCCGAACTGTCCGTGACCAGTGCCTTCTGGTTGCACCACACCACGCGGCTCCCGGGAGCCGACGTCACCTATCGCAACTACTACGTGTTGCTGCGGGTCGGCGAAGTCTTCGGCGCCTGCTCCTTCGAGGCCGGCGACCTCGACCCAACCATCTGCGAGCAGACGTCGGGCTTGTCGCTCGACAGCGTGATCGCCGATGCCCCGCTGCCGGTCCGGATCGCCGCCCTCGACGCCTACCTGGCCTCCGTCCAGCCCCACCATGTCGACCCGCGAGCTGAGGAAGTAGTCCTTCCAGCCGGTACTCCGGATGTTCGCGCGAGAGCACGTGATGCCGCGGTCGCCGGACTGCTGGACGTCCGTGAGGGCACGAAGGTCGCGTTGATCGGCGTGGTGAACCCGTTGGTGGACGCGATCACCGAGCGCGGCGGAATCTGTCTGCCGTGCGACTTCAACCTCCGCGAGACGGCTTCCGGACTCCCGGTTTCCCGCGACATGACGGAGGTTATCGATGCCGCCGACGCCGTCGTGGCGACCGGAATGACCTTGAGCAACGGGAGTTTCGACGTTCTCCTTGGTCGTTGCCGTGAGCAACACAAGCCGCTGGCGGTCTATGCTCAGACCGGAAGTGCGGTGGTTCGCGCCTTCCTCGGGGCCGGTGTCACCGCCCTGTCCGCCGAGCCGTTTCCCTTTTCCCAGTTCAGCTCCCG
>NZ_DASRXP010000757.1:0-30960 GCF_035687465.1 Kribbella sp. | reverse complement strand
GAGAAGGCGCAGCGTGCGAGTCAGCTCGGGACCATGTTCGCGGCTGTCGACTGCCGGCCACGGTGGCGGGAGCGGCTCGGCGAGATCACCGCGCCGACCCTGGTGGTGCACGGGGACGAGGATCCGTTCTTCCCGCACGGGAACGGGGTGGCGCTGGCCGCGGAGATCCCGGGCGCCACGCTGCTCACACTCCCCGGCATCGGCCAGGGCGTGCCGCGCGCGACGTGGCCGGTCGTCGTGGACGCCCTCTTGCGCCACACCTCCTGACTGAACGAAGCAAAACCTGATCCAGCCTCGTGGATCTCTTTCGAGAACTGTCTGGTACGCCGTTCGGTAGTGTGCTGGCGATGAGGGAGTTTGTGGAGGTTGTGGCGGCGGCCGAGAAGTTGGTCGAGTCCGGTGAGGTTCCTGGCGCTGTGGTCGGGGTGACTGATGGCGAGCGGCAGTGGGTGCACGCGGCCGGGGTGGATCGGCCGGGTGGTGCGGCGCTGCGGTCGGACGCGGTGTTCCGGATCAGCTCGATGACCAAGCCGCTGACTGCCGCGCTCACTCTCCAGTTGGCCGCTGACAAGGTGCTTGCGCTCGACGACCCCATCGAGCGATGGCTGCCTGAGTTGGCCGAGCGGCAGGTCGTACGGCGGCTCAACGGGCCGCTCACCGACACCGTGCCGGCCGACAAAGCGCCGACGGTCGAGGATCTCTTGACGATGCGGCTCGGATTCGGGTTCGCGTTTGAGGTCGACACCTGCCCGGTGGCGGACAAGGCCGTCGGCGCGGGACTCGGCATGGGGCCGCCGAGGCCGTCCGCGATCCCGCACGACCCGGACGAGTGGGTACGCCGATTCGCCGAGCTTCCGCTGATGGAGCAACCGGGCACGCAGTGGCGCTACGAGTTCGCGTACTCCGTGCTCGGCGTACTGCTCTCCCGCGCTACTGGAACCGACCTGCCCACGCTGTTCGACGACCGCATCCTCACCCGACTCGGCATGACCGACACCGGGTTCGCCGTACCGCCGCATGCTCGCGAGCGCCTGATCCCGTGCTTCACCGATGGCACGACCCTCTTCGACGACGCGTCCGACAGCGACTGGCTCGAGCTTCCGACCTTCCCGCACGCCGGCGGCGGCCTGGTCTCCACGGCGTCCGACTACCTCACCTTCGTCGCGACGTTGCTGACCGGCGAGGCTGAAGCGATGACCATCGACCGCCTCACCCCGGAGCAGCGATCAGGTCCGTCCGCGCAGATCTTCCTCGGCGGCGAAGGCTGGGGATACAGCGTGCAGGTACGTCAGCGCGGCCCTGGCACACCCGCCCGGTACGGCTGGGGCGGCGGCCTCGGCACCCTCTGGTACTCCTACCCCGACCACGGCATCGGCGCAGTACTGATGACCCAGCACTTGCCCCCGTCACCCGCCACGATCGCAGCCCTCACCGACACTCTGGACGCGACCCTGACCTGACGAAGTTGTTAGCCCTGGCGGGATCGCACTTCGACTTCGGCCAGGGATAGTGGGTCGGTGGGGGATTCCAGTTGGACGCGGACGTAGCGGCCGCTCAGGGTGTTGAGGTCGACGATGGTCGGGCGTCCGGCCTGGCCCGGTTGGTGGAGGGCCGTTACGCCCGGTGCCGTGCGTGCCGCTTCGAGCGAGTCTCCGGTGATCGGGGTGTCGGAGACGAGCACCCAGTAGTTCGCCAGGCGCTCGGCGCAGCAGTCTGCTCGGTTCCAGATCGCGAGCTCGTCGATGGCGTAGCTCTTGCCGAGGTCCACCTGCCACCATGCCTGGTTGGACGGTTCCGCTGTGTGGGTGACGGATTCCCCGCCCCAGTTGCCGTCGGGGTTGCCGTCAACCGCTCGGCTGGCGATGCCGTCATAGGCGACACCTGACTGCGTGGCTTGCTTGCCCAGAGCAACATTTGGTGCAGGTAAGGCGGTGTTCAGCCCTTTGTCGTAGTGGTTGCCCGCGACCCGGATGTCTGAGGTCCCGGTGAACGTGAACAGCGGCGAGGTGTACGGCGGGTGCTGCGGCCCGTCCAGCCGTCGGACGGTGTTGCCGGTGAAGCGGAAGCCGCCGACGCTCTTGGTGTTGATGACGGTGACGTCACTGATCTCGAATCTGTTCTGCTCGACCGAGATGTTGTGGTGCACCGGCTTCGCCGGGTCGACCACCTTGTTGGTCGGCTCCACGAAGATGACCGGACCGCTGGGCCTGGTGAACCGGTTCCCGCGGATGGTGACGTCGGCGACGGCCCCGGACTCGTACCACGAGGAGGCGTCGGCGGAGATGTAGATGCTGGACATGGTCATCCCGTCGAACCGGTTGCCGGTGATCAGCACCGGCTTGCGGGTGGTGACCAGGACGCCGCGGGTCGGCACGTTGCGGAAGACGTTGTCGGAGATGAGGACGGACGGTGTGTAGGTGATGTTCTCCGCGACCGTGCCGCCGATCTCGACTCCGGCCGGGAGCGGCCGGTCGAAGGTGACGGTCATGGTGGTCAGCGGCTTGGTGTGGTCCATCCCGCTCGGCCCGTCCACCGCGGTGACGACGGCCGGGCCGCCGGCGAGCGGGGTCATCGTGCGCTTGTTGACGAACTCCACCTCGTTGCCGGGGTAGAACTGCGGGAAGCCTGCCGTCTCGCGGTGTTTGTAGGCGAGGGTGACCGTGTTCGGCGCCGGCTGATCGACGACCTCGAGATAGGTGCCGTGGATGTTGATCGGGTCGTCGTGCGGGCCGTCGAAGACGTTCCGGGTGATCTTGACCTCGCCCTTGATGCCGGACATCTGCACGAAGTCGGCGAACGAGGCCGTGGTCCGGCCGGACTTCGGGTCCGGTGCGAAGTTCACCTTGTCGATGGTGATGTCCTCGCTGAACTGGCCCACGATGCCGAAGGTCTGCAGGTAGTGGGCGTTCAGCGAGCGCATCGTGACGTTCTTCGACTCCCAGATGAACGCGCCCGGCTCCTCCCGCTCGATCAGCCGCATCTGGTAGACGAGCCCGGCGTCCGACGGCGGGGTCGCGGTCGTGTAGTCGATCCGGATCTTGCGCCCGCCAAGGTCGGTGACCGCGGCGACGTCGGTGAACATCGGGTTGCTGCTGCGCCAAGTCCGCTGCGCCACCGGGTCGTGGATCTGGGTGTACTGGAGGCCGTCGACGCCCGACCAGTACGGCGTACCGGTGGCCGGGCTGGTCTCGCCGAGCCAGGTGATGTGGGTACCGTCCACCCGGTACGGGCTGCCGGCAGGGATCGACAGGATGCGGTACGCACGTCCGTCGGTCACGCCCGCGGCGGCGACTGTGGCGTCGATGACCTTCGGTGCGGCGTAGTCGAAGGAGAAGTTCGTGAACGTCACGTTGGTCGAGCGGATCGAGGCGAACGCCGTCTGGAGACCGTGGTAGACCAACTTCGCGCCGCGACCGTCGATGGTGACGTCGCGCATGTCCTCGACGAGCAGCCCGATCTTCTTGTCCCGGTACCGTTGGTCTGCGCCGACGGTGTTGGACACGTACAGCTCACGCGTCTCGGCCTGCTCGGGGAACAGTTGGTAGGTGCCCTTCGAGAAGACGATCTTCGTCGGCCGACCGAGGCTCTTCGCGTGCCGCAACGCCGCGGTGACCGCAGGGGCGGAGTCGGTCCGGCCGGTGGGATCGGCGCCGAAGGCAGCCACATCGACGATCACCGGCGCTGCAGCCGACGCCGCGGCTGCGGGACCCAAACCACCTCCGGCTAACACAAGCGCCATCCCAAGCATCGCGATCCGAGACATAGGCCCCTCCGAAGCATCCGGCAGTTCACACGAAACATCCTATGAATACCTAGAAATAACGACGGGTTACCCGCCCGTGACCCGGGCCGAGTCTCGAATACATCGGACCTCTGTGTCAAGAACTCAGCGACCTCGGAGTCAGTGCTTCTGGTTCGGCCGGACCAGTTCGTCGAGCCGTGAGCGGAAGAGCTTGAGGACTGGTGAGGTGTTCAGCTTGCTGTAGCCCACCGCTATCTCGATCGTCGGGGTTTCGCCGTCCAGCGGACGGCTGACCACGGACGGCGGCAACAGGTTCTTGGCGTACTCCGGCATCAGCGCCAGCCCGCGGGTTGATACGACCAGGGACATGACCATCGCCAGGTTGTCGACTCCGTGATCCAGTTTGATGTCGAGCCCCATGCGGCGGAAGTAGTCCTCGGTGACGGCATGCAGCACGGTGGCCTTGTTCGAACCACCGATGAAGATCTCACCGACGAAATCCTGCGGGCGGATCGCGTCCCGTGTGGTGAGGCGATGGTCGCTCGGCATCAGCACGATGAGCGGCTCCCGGTCCACCACGATGTATTCGAGGTCATAGCCAGGCTCCACGCGCAGGAAGGCCAGGTCCAGCCGGCCGCGGGCGAGCGCTTCCGCGAGGTCCGGCGAGTAGTCGCTGGAGACGACGACCTCGATGTTCTTCAGTTCGTCGTGCAGCACCTGCATGGCCGGAGGCAGCCAGTTCATCTCGTGCCCGGTCTGGAAGCCGATGGCCAATGTCTTCCGAGCTGGTTGCGCGGCCCGGCGTGCCGTTTCGACGGCGGCGTCGACGTGCATGAGCGCCTGGCGGGCGTGATCGATGAAGCCCTTGCCCGCGGGGGTCAGCTCGACCCCCTGAACGCTGCGCGAAAGCAGGTCGACGCCGACCTCCTTCTCCAGGTCCCGGATCTGCCGGCTCAGCGACGGCTGTGAGGTGTGCAGTCGCCGCTCGGCCGCTTCGGTGAGGCTGCCGGCCTCGGCCACGGCGACGAAGTACCGAAGATGTCGCAGCTCCATTTGCACTCCCATGCCTGTCAGGTATGCCACCAGCCAACAAAGTCTTTTTCATTCCCACCCCACGCGCCTAGCTTTGCGGACATGGCAGCCAGATGCCATATCTCTCAAGTCATACCTCACAGGAGCTGAAGACATGGAAAAGCCCGTCATTCTGATCACCGGAGGGCTCACCGGCATCGGCCGCGCGAGCGCCGTCGCCTTCGCCAGGTCGGGCGCGAAGGTGGTCGTTGCCGGTCGGCGCGACGGGGCCGGCAAGGAACTCGCCGAGGAACTGCGCTCTCTCGGCGCGGAGGCCGAGTTCATCAACGCCGATGTCCGCAACGAGGACGAAGTCCGGGAGCTGGTCGACCAGACCGTGGCTCGCTTCGGCCGTCTCGACATCGCCGTGAACAACGCCGGCACCGAAGGCCGGCCCAGTCCGATCACGGAGCAGACCGCTCAGACCTATGCCGAGACGTTCGACACGAATGTTCTCGGCGTGATCCTGAGCATGAAGCACGAAGTCCGGGTCATGCAGAAGCAGGGGAGCGGCAGCATCATCAACATCTCCTCGACCTATGGGCACGAGGGTGCCGCCGGAGCGTCGGTCTACGTCGGCAGCAAGCACGCCGTCGAGGGCATCACCAAGTCGGTGGCGTTGGAGACCGCCAACTCGGGAATCCGCGTGAACGGCGTCGCGCCCGGGCCGACGGACACCGGCATGTTGACCCGTTTCACCGGCACGCCCGAGAGCAAGGCGGCTCTGGTGACGGAGGTTCCCCTGGGGCGCCTCGCCCGCACGGAAGAGCTCGCCGACGCGATCGTCTTCATCGCTTCGGACCAGGCGTCGTACATCACCGGTCACATCCTCAACGTCGACGGCGGTCACAGTGCCAACTGATCCATCAAAGGAGTCTGCTTTGAGTAGCGCACCCACGCACAACACCGCACCGACACAGTTCGTCGAGGTCGACGGGGTCCGCTTCGCCTACCGGCGCTTCGGCAACCCGGCCGGTACTCCGATCGTGTTGCTCCAGCACTTCATGGGCAACCTCGACAACTACGATCCCGCGATCACCGACGCGCTCGCCCTCGGCCGCGAGGTGATCCTCACCGACAACGCCGGAGTCGGACTGAGCACCGGCAAAGCGCCCGAGTCCGTGGCCGAGATGGCCCGGGATGCAGCCTCGCTGATAGACGCTCTTGGTCTCGAGCAGGTCGATCTGTTCGGCTTCTCGATGGGGGGATACGTCGCTCAGCAGCTCACCGTCGATCGACCCGACCTCGTCCGGCGCTTGATTCTCGTGGGCACCGGTCCGCGCGGCGGAGACGGCATGGGCCAGCTGAATCCGGACGTCGCACCGCTGTTCGGCAAGGTCTATGACCCGCAGGATCTGATGTGGCTACCGATCTTCTTCACCCCGTCGGAGTCGAGTCAGGCCGCCGGCCGCCGGTTCCTCGAGCGCGTCCGGGCGCGAACCGAGGATCGGGACCTCCCCGTTTCGGAGGCCACGGTCAACGCGCACCTGGTGGCCGCCCGTGCATGGGGAACGGCCGAGCGGGGCAGCTTCGACTACCTCAAGGAGATCCCGCAGCCGGCGTTGGTGGTCAACGGCAGTAACGACATCGTCGTCGCGACCGTCAACTCGTACATCCTGCAACAGAACCTGCCCAACGCGGAGCTGATCCTCTTCCCGGACTCCAACCACGGATCGCACTTCCAGTACTACGAGTCGTTCATCGAATACGTGACCAACTTCATCGATCGCTAGGCACGCGACTGATCGGTGTCCGCGGAGGACACCGGTCAGTCATGTGATGGTCAAGTGACGAGTATCAGCACCTGATCAGGAGGCCGGTCAGTGCTGCGCAGGATCGGGTTGCGCGGTCGTTGGACGGGTTCGGATCGCCCGGGGTGCTCTGGGTCCGCTCGGCCGAGGCCACCAGGGTGCCGAGGGTGAGGAGTCCGGCGTCTGCGGTGAACCGCTTGGTGGCGGTGGCGCCGGTGGCCAGGGTTGCGACATCACAGGTGAGTGTCCTGGTCCCGGGGACTCGCGTGCAGTCCGAGGATCCGGAGTACACGAGTCCTGCTGGGAAGGTGGCGGTCAGCCGGATGGTGCCGGCGGTGGCTGGGCCGTTGTTCTTCACGGTGATCGTGTAGGTGACCCGCGACACGAGGAGCCCGCGCGCCGAGGCGTTCAGCGACACCGCGAGGTCGGTTTGGTGCAGCTGGATCGAGAACACCGGTCCGTCCAGAGTCTCGAAGGAGAAGTCGTCGCCGACGAACTGGTGCTGCAGCGTGAACTGCGCCACCGCGACGTCTTCCTTGATCTTGAAGGTGAACACCACGATCCGGCTCTCGCCGGCGGGCACGTCGCCGAGCTCGCCCCGGTAGCTGCCGCCGAACACTCGGCAGGGCACGATCGTCCCGGTGCACGACACCAGGTCGGCGACGTCGCTGAGCAGCAGTTCCTTGGCGCGCAGCGATGCCTTGGCGCCGTTGATCGTGAACGCCTGGCCGTTGGAAACCGTCTGGGTGACGGTGAACGTGTCACCCGGCGCCAGCGAGGTCGCGCTGACCTCGACCGCGCTCGATGGTTCTGCCGCGCCGGCTACTTGCGCGCAGCCACCAGGCCGACACCGACCACGACCGTCATCAGCGCAGCACGCAGCAACTTCAATGAATGCATAGCAAAGCCCCCCAGCCCCTAAGAAAACTACAGAATAAATCCCCCACACCACGGACGGTGCTGGAGCTGAGTATGGTGCCCCACGCACCCGTGACAACCACCGATCGCCTACGACAAAGCGGCGGATGGCAGGCGGGCGGGTTCGGCGGCAGAGCCTCGTACTACGAGTCGGGTGGCGAGCTCGACGTGGTGGGAGTCGACCTTCTCGCCTGCCGCTAGGCGGAGTGCTGTTCGTAGGGCGACGGCTCCCATTTCCTGGAGGGGTTGCCGGACTGTTGTCAGGGGTGGGGAGGCGAGTCTTGCGACTTGGGTGTCGTCGAAGCCCACCAGGCTGAGGTCTTCGGGGACGCGGAGGCCGCGGGCCCGGGCGGCTTCCATCACTCCGAGCGCTACTTCATCACTTCCGGCGAAGATCGCGGTTGGTGGTTCCGGCAGGTCCAGCAGGGCTGCGCCGCCGAGCAGGCCATCGTCGTACAGGAAGTCGTGCAAGCGCACGTACTCCTTCGGCACCGGTGCGCCCGCGGCCTCCATTGCGCCGCGGAAGCCGTTCATCCGCGCCTGGTTGCAGCCTGCGGTGGGCGGTCCGCCGAGGTAGGCGATGCGCCGATGTCCCAGCGACAGCAGGTGTTGTGTGGCTGCCAGGCCGCCCGCGAAGTTCGTCGATCCCACGCTCGTCACGTCCGGTTGCGCGACGTTGAGTGGGTCGACGACGACCAGCGGCAGGCGCGCCCGCGACAGAGCGGCAAGGTCGGCAGCGGTCAGGTCGCTGGTGACGCCGATGGCCGCGCGTCGCCCGGTGGCGGTCAACTCACGCACCCATTTCGCGGCCCGGCCGGTGCTCGGCATCCGCGGGCGCGAGCTCACCACGACGTCCACGCCGGCTGCCTTGCCTTCCTCCAGAACGCCCTGGACGACCTCCAACGAGTAGCTCGTCATCACGCCTTGGAAGAACAGTTCGACCGTGGCCCGCTCGATCGGCTCGGGGCGCCGCCCGACGTAGTCATGCTGCCGGAGAACCTCCTGCACCCTGGCCCGGGTCGCCTCCGAGACGTCGCTCCGGCCGTTGAGCACCTTGGAGACTGTCGCGACGGAGACCCCGGCGGAGGTCGCGACAGTCGACAGCGTGACGCGGCGTCTCAACTGCGGTACCTCCTCACGCTGCTCCTCCGGGCGTGGAGGTCTCGCCGGCGATCGGCGTCAGGTCGACAGGGGTGACCATCGTACGATCGTGACCGACCTCGCGCACCGGCCCAGTGAGTTGAACCAGGCCGCGACACGGCAGGTCCGCGCTCGAGGTGCCGACCAGTACTTCGAGGTCGCCCGGCTCGACGATCCGCCGGAGGTCAGTCGACGTGTACGACGTGCGATCCGCATGCACGCGGAACGTGACATCCACCCCCGCACCTGGCTCCAGCGACACCCGCACGAAGCCGGTGAGCAACTTCAGCGGCCGGGCAACCCGTGCCAGCAGATCGTGCAGGTAGAGCTGAACAACTTCATCGCCCGGACGAGAACCGACGTTGCGAACCCGGACAACGACATTGAACTCGCCGTCGGTCGGGACCTCGGTGCCACTGAGGCGCAGGTTGTCGACCTCGAACCTGGTGTACGACCCGCCGAAACCGAAGGCGAACAACGGGGCCGCATCCAGATCGCTGATCCCAGCACTCTCCACACTGCCAAGCGCGGGCTGCAGATAGGTATTCGGCTGCCCGCCCGGGTGCCGCGGGATCTGCACCGGCAGCTTGCCGCTCGGCACGAGTCGGCCACTCAGTACGCCGGCAATCGCCGCGCCACCCTCCTCGCCAGGCATGAAGGCCTGAACCAGACCGGCAGCGCGATCCACGAAATCGCCGAGGGCGTAGGGCCTACCGGACACGACCACCACGACCACCGGAGTACCGGTGTCTAGGAGCTCGTTGAGCAACGAGCTCTGTACGCCGGGCAGCCGCAGGTCCTCGGCATCGCAGCCCTCGCCGGACGAGCCGTGTCCGAACAGTCCGGCCAGGTCCCCGACGTAGGCGACGCAGAGATCCGCGCCGCGAGCTGCCTCGACAGCCGCCTCGAATCCGGACCGGTCGTCACCCTGGACCGCGCAACCCTGCTGGTACACGAGCTCAGCGCTCCCGAGCTCCTGTTGCAGTGCCTCAAAAGCGTTCTGTACCTCGATTCCAAGCCCGCGATCCGGGTACCGCGGCAGCACGTGATTGGGGAAGGCATAGCAACCCATGAACGTCTTGGGGTCACCCGCGCATGGCCCGACCACGGCCACCCGTCGTAGTACCGGCCGGTCCTCGCCCAGCAGGGGCAAGGCGGACCCTGCGTCGAGGAGGATCACCGAGCGCTCGGCCAACTCGCGAGCGAGAGCGCGGTTCGCCGCGGAGTCGAGCTCCACCCCTCCTGACCGGACGGAGCCCTCGGGGGTCCAATCCGGGTCGAGTAGCCCGAGCTGGACCTTCTGGAGAAGGAGACGCCTGGCCGCGCGGTCGATCAGGTCCTCGGAGAGTTGACCGGACTTGACCCGCTCGATCAGACCGGCGCCGAAGCCGAGAGCGTCAGGCAGTTCCACATCGGTGCCGGCGGTCAGCGCCAGTGCGCCCGCTTCGTCGGGATCGGCCGCCACATGATGCATGGAGGCGAGGAACGGCACCGCCCAATAGTCGGACACGACAGTGCCGGTGAAGCCCCAGGCTTCGCGGAGTACCTCCGTGAACAACCACGGATCCGCCCCGGCCGGTACGCCGTCGATGTCGGAGTACGCGCTCATCACCGAGCCTGCGGAGGCCGTCGCGATCGCGGTCTCGAAGGTCGGCAAGATGACGTCGAGCAGTTCTCGTCGACCCATCGACACCGGCCCGTGGTTGCGCGCCGCCCGCGACGCGGAGTACCCGGCGAAGTGTTTGAGGGTGGCAATGACGCCGGCGCTCTGGAGTCCGCGGACGTAGGCGGAACCGAGCATCGCGACCAGGTACGGGTCTTCGCCGATGGTCTCCTCGACCCGGCCCCACCGGTAGTCGCGGACGACGTCGAGGACGGGGGAGAGGCCCTGGTGGACCCCGACCGCGGCCATGTCCCGTCCGATCGCGGCGGCCATCCGCTCGATCAGGTCGGGGTCGAAGGTGGCTCCCCAGGCGATCGCGGCCGGGTAGACGGTCGCGCCGTACGTGGTGAAGCCGGTCAGGCATTCCTCGTGGACCAGCGCGGGGACGCCCAGCCGGGATCCCTCGAGGACGACCTGGTGCTGGCGCATCAGCTCGGCCAGGCCCTCCTCGACCGTGAGGGGAGCGCTGCCCCAGACCCGGGTGAGATGCCCGAGCCCGTGCCGGCTCGCCTCCTGCAGGGAGGTCGCCCCGGAGTTCGCGAAGACGTCCTGCAGGGGAGCCACGTTCAGGGATTCCTCGGCAGGCACCTCGGTGTCGGCCATGTCGTTGCCCACCCACCGGCTGCCCAGTTGGGCGACCTTCTCCTCCAGCGTCATCGCCTGCAGCAGGAGCTCGGCCCGCTTCTCGGCCGGCAGCGCGCTGTTCTGCCACGGACGATCCGCTGGGGTTGGGACAGTAGTCGCCACGAAAAGTCTCCCTACTCTACGACCGTCAAGCTGAGAAGTTTCGAAATGTTTCGTGACATCTTCGGTGACCCGCCGCAGTGCGGGAACTCAGCTTGCCTCTGGTTCGTTTCGCCTGCCTCTTGGGCGTATTCGTACGGCTCACTGTGTCCCAGGAAAGGCTTATCTTCAAGACCTTGACAGCAGTGTGAGCGAAATCTACGTTACGAAACATAGTAGTATTCGCTTGACAGGCTCAGACCTGACAACCCCCATGCCACGGAGTGGTCCGCGGTGTGGAGTACGGAGACAACCGTGGATCCCATCACCACCTCCCGGCGCAACTTCCTCCGCTTCACAGCCGGCGCTGCCGGGCTGGCCGCCACCCTCGCGGCCTGCGGCACGTCCGGACCGCAGAGCTCGGGCGGATCGAGCGGCGGAGCGGGCAGCGCGACGTACTGGTTCCTCACCGGCCAGCCTCAGCAGGCCATCCGGGAGGCGCAGGTCAAGAGGTTCAACGACGCGAACTCGGGCACGCAGATCAAGTCCACCGAGTTCCAGAACGACGCGTTCAAGCAGAAGATCAAGACGGCGATCGGTGCCGCACAGGGTCCCACCCTGATCTGGGGCTGGGGTGGCGGCGGGCTGAAGAGCTACGTCGATGCCGGTCAGGTCGAGGATCTGACCGACTGGATGGGGCAGAACGCCGCGCTGAAGAGTTCGATCTTCCCGTCGGCCTTCGGTGCCGCGACCGTCAACGGCAAGATCTATGCGATGCCGGTCGAGACCACGACGCCGATCGTCCTGTACTGGAACAAGAGCGTCTTCGAGAAGGTCGGGGTGCAGCCGCCGGCGTCCTGGGGCGACATCATGGACCTGGTCCCCAAGTTCAACGCGGCCGGCATCGCGCCGTTCTCGCTCGGCGGGCAGTCCCGCTGGACCAACATGATGTGGCTGGAGTTCCTCTTCGACCGGATCGGCGGCAGCGAGGTCTTCCAGAACATCTTCGACGGCAAGGCCAACGGGTGGTCCGATCCGTCGGCGATCCAGGCGCTCACCGAGATGCAGAACCTGATCAAGGCGAACGGCTTCATCAAGGGGTTCTCCTCGATCACTGCCGACTCCAACGCCGACCAGGCCCTGCTCTACACCGGCAAGGCCGCGATGATGCTGCACGGCGCCTGGACCTACGGCAGCATGAAGGCCGACGGCGGCGACTTCGTCACCGGCGGGCACCTCGGCTACATGAACTTCCCGCCGGTCGATGGTGGCAAGGGCGACCCGAGCGACACCGTCGGCAACCCTGGCCAGTACCTCTCGATCTCCTCGAAGGCGACCGATCAGGACAAGGACACCGCGAAGAAGTTCCTGTCCACCTCGACCCTCGACGACGCCTCGGTGGATGCCTGGGTGAAGTCCGGCAGCATTCCGGTGGTCACCACAGCCAAGGCGAAGCTCGCCTCGGTGACGGACAAGAACGATGCGGCCTGGCTCAACTTCGTCTACGACACGTCGGCCAACGCGAAGACCTTCGCCCAGTCCTGGGACCAGGCGCTCAGCCCGACCGCGGCGGAGACGTTGCTCGACAACATCGCGAAGCTGTTCCAGCTCTCGATCTCGCCGCAACAGTTCGCGTCCAGCATGAACGCGGTGATCGGCAAGTGACGATGGCCGCTCCGTCCCGGGCACCGGCCGTGCGGACCACGCGCGCCGGGCGGAGCGGCCCGGTCGCGTGGATGGCGCTCCCGGCGTTGGCGATGTTCGTGCTGTTCGGCGTCGTCCCGCTGGTCGGCGTACTGGTGCTCAGCTTCACTCAGTGGGACGGTCTCGGCGCCATCCGGCCGGCCGGTTTCTCCAACTGGCGCTCGGTTCTGAGCGATCCGGCGCTGCCGCACTCGGTGTTCGTGACGTTCGAGATCATGATCCTGTCGTGGGTGGTGCAGACCCCGCTCAGCCTGCTGCTCGGCGTTTTCCTCGCCGGTCGCCAGCGCTACCGCGCCTTTCTGGCCGTCCTCTACTTCATCCCGCTGCTGCTGAGCTCGGCAGCGATCGCGATCACCTACAAGGCGCTGCTCGACCCGAACTTCGGACTCGGTCCCGGCCTGCATCTGGGTTTCCTCACCCAGGACTGGCTCGGGAACAGCACGCTCGCCGTCGGGGTCGTCATCTTCATCGTCTCGTGGCAGTTCATCCCGTTCCACTCGCTGATCTACCAGGGCGGCGTCCGGCAGATCCCGACCACCATGTACGAGGCCGCGTCGATCGATGGCGCCGGGCCGATCCGGCAGTTCTTCAGCATCACCCTGCCGCAGTTGAAGTACACGATCATCACGTCCTCGACGCTGATGGTCGTCGGGTCGCTGACCTCGTTCGACCTGATCTTCGTCCTCACGGCGGGCGGTCCCGGCGACGCGACCAGAGTGCTCGCCCTCGACATGTACAAGCGTGGTTTCCAGGCGAACCTGATGGGCCCGGCGAGTGTGATCGCGGCGATGATCGTGCTGCTTGGCCTGGTGATGGCCCTGCTGCTGCGCCGGCTCGGCGGCAGTACGACGGCCAGCCAGCAGGAAGGAGCTTGACATGGCCGTGGTGACCACCGGCACTGGTACGGCGACGCGGCAGGCGCGTGGCGGGAGGTCCTTCGCGCGCCGCCTGGTCCATCTCAACTGGTTCGGCGGTACGGCGGGTTGGCTGTGGCTGGTGATCGTCCTGATCCCGCTGTACTGGATCGTCGTCACCAGCTTCAAGGCCCAGAGCGCGTACTTCACCCAGAACCCCTTCGCCCTGCCCACCGCCCCGACCTTCGACAACTACAAGCTGGTCATCGAGTCGGACTTCCCGCGCTACTTCCTGAACAGCGTGATCGTCACGGCCGGCACGATCATCCCCGCGGTGGCGATCTCGTTCATGGCGGCCTACGCCATCGTCCGCGGCGCCGGCAGCCGCTTCCTGGCCGGCATCAACGGACTGTTCCTGATGGGACTGGCCATCCCGCTGCAGGCCACCATCATCCCGGTCTACCTGCTGATCATCCGGATGCAGCTCTACGACAGCCTGCTCGCGATCATCCTGCCGTCGATCGCGTTCTCGATCCCGCTGTCGGTGCTGGTGCTGACGAACTTCATCCGGGACGTGCCCAAGGAGCTCTTCGAGTCGATGCGCGTCGACGGCGCCACCGAGTGGGGGATGCTGCGCTCGCTCGCGTATCCGTTGACCAGACCCGCGCTCGTGACGGTCAGCATCTACAACGGTCTCGCGGTCTGGAACGGCTTCCTGCTGCCGCTGATCCTGACCCAGAGCCCGGACAAGCGAACGCTTCCCCTGGCGTTGTGGACCTTCCAGGGCCAGTACTCCGTCAACGTGCCGGCCGTGCTCGCCTCGGTCGTGCTGACCACCTTGCCCATCGTCATTCTCTACGCGATCGGCCGCCGCCAACTGCTCAGCGGCCTCACCGCCGGCTTCAGCCGGTAATCAACCCGCACTAGGAAGAAGAGGACCACCATGACCGACGACGCCTTCACTCCCACCCGTGAGGACAAGTTCTCCTTCGGACTGTGGACGGTCGGCTGGCAGGGCGTCGACGTGTTCGGCGGCGCAGTACGGCCGGTGCTCGATCCGGCCGAGGCCGTGCACAAGTTGAGCGAGTTGGGTGCCTACGGCATCACTTTCCACGACAACGACGTGTTCCCGTTCGGGTCCACGATGGCCGGGCGGGACGCGATTCTGAAGCCGTTCCGGGCGGCTCTGGAGGAGACCGGGCTCAAGGTCCCGATGGTCACCACGAACCTGTTCTCCCACCCTGTCTTCCGCGATGGTGGTTTCACCAACAACGATCGCGACGTCCGCCGGTTCGCGATCCGCAAGGCGGCTGACCAGCTCGACCTGGCCGCGGAGTTGGGTGCGGAGACGTTCGTGGCGTGGGGTGGACGCGAAGGCGCGGAGTCCGGGGCGGCGAAGGACGTGCGGGCGGCGCTCGACCGGTACAAGGAAGCCTTCGACGTGCTGGGGTCGTACGCGATCGAGCAGGGGTACGACATCCGCTTCGCGATCGAGCCCAAGCCGAACGAGCCGCGCGGCGACATCCTGCTCCCGACGATCGGCCACGCGCTGGCGTTCATCAACGAACTCGAGCACTCGGAGCGGGTCGGGCTGAACCCCGAGGTCGGGCACGAGGAGATGGCCGGACTCAACTATGCGCACGGGCTCGCCCAAGCGCTGTGGCACGGCAAGCTGTTCCACGCCGATCTCAACGGGCAGAACGGGCCGCGCTTCGACCAGGATCTGCGGTTCGGCGCCGGTAATGCGCGGGGCGCGTTCTGGACGGTCGACATCCTCGAACAGGGCGGCTACGACGGTCCACGCCACTTCGACTTCAAGCCGCCGCGGACCGAGGACATGGACGGCGTCTGGGCCTCAGCCGCCGGTTGCATGCGCAATTACCTCGTACTGCGGACCAAGGCACTCGCCTTCCGCGCGGATCCCGAAGTACAGCAGGCCCTCCTCGACGCCCGCGTCGACGAACTCGCTCAACCGAGCCTTACCGCCGGCGAGACGATCGCGACCCTGCGCACCGAGGACTTCGACCCCGACGAGGCAGGCCGCCGCGGGATGGCCTTCGAACGCCTCGACCAACTCGCGCTGGACTACCTCTACGGCATCCGCGGCTGAGCTCACACTGCGTTGGCCCACCCGGCGGGATCCTCGCCGGGTGGGATGGCTATGATACCTCGCCACAGCACCAGTACTTCGAGCCACTGCCGCTCGAGCGGGCCGAGTGGCCGCACGGACTGGTACCCCTCGAGAAAGGTCTCGCGAACGCCCGCCGGAGTCGGCTGCCATTTGGTGAAGCGGGTGCTGAGGAGGACGAACGCGTTGGCGAGATCGATGACGCAGTAGTCCCGGCCGACCTCGTCGAAGTCCAGCACGGCGACGACCTCAGAGGCCTTGGTGAGGACGTTCGAGGCGCGGTAGTCGTTGTGGATCAGTTGCGGCGCCACGTCGATCGCCGGCAGCGACGTCAGGTGGTCGCGCAGTCTCTCTGACGCGGCCGGCGCCAACCCAGCGTCATGGGACTCCAACCACGTCTCTATCCGCTGGTGCAGGGACTGCTCTTGTTCGGACCCGGTGGTGCATCCGGCCAGGCGGCTGTCCTGGTGGGTAGCCAATGCGTGATGCAGAGTGGCGAGGCAGGCGCCGGCGGCTCGTACGGCGGTCTCGTCACTGGTGTCCAGCAGGTCGGCCTCGATCGCCGGTTGAACGGTCATCGACAACGGCCAGGGTCCCGAGTTCACGATCACTCTGAGCTCGCCATCGACCGAGGCGCGTGGTGGTGCCACGGGCACGCCTTGGGCGTGGAGAGCGTCGATCAACTCGGCGGTGGCGGCGAACTTGTCGAACTGTTCCTGCGCCCGGGACCACTTCACCACCAGCCCTTCTTGGTCGGTCAACACAGCCTGGTCGGTGCGCACCCAGGCGATCGCGTTGTTGTCGCTGATGATGATCCGCTCGCAGGCCACCGCCTCGATGGCCCAGACCTCGGACAGAACCTTGGTCAGCCAACTGACCGCCTCATCGAAGCTGTCGAGGCCGAACCTGTCGCGCAAGGCACCCTGTGGCTCGGTCGATTCCCACAACATCGAGAGTCCACTCGGAAACATCTTGCGGAGTCTACGACATGAGGATGACCGCGTTCGGATGACTGTGCTCGGCCCGCGGAGGAGCCCGTGCAGTCGTGCTGGGTCAGTAGCCGGCGCCGAGTTGTCCGGCGAGGCGCTGGTGCCGTTCGGCGCTGGAGGCGTTCAACCCGACGATCTCCGCTCTCTTGCCGTGGCGCTCGTACTTGGTGGTGATCGCGTCCAGCGTCGCTACCGTCGACGCGTCCCAGATATGTGACTGACTCAGGTCGATCAGCACCCGCGCGGGGTCGTTGACGTAGTCGAACTGGTAGACCAGGTCGTTGCTTGAGGCAAAGAAGAGCTCGCCGGTGACGGTGTACACCTTGGTGGTGTCGTCGACATCGGTGCCGCGCACCTGGGTGAAGTGGGCGACACGGCGGACGAACAGCACCATCGCCACCACCACCCCGACCACGACACCGATGGCCAGGTTGTGCGTCGCGACCACCACGAGCACGGTCGACACCATCACGGTGGTCTCGCTGCGCGGCATCCTGCGCAGAGTCCTGGGGCGGATGCTGTGCCAGTCGAAGGTACCGACCGAGACCATGATCATCACCGCCACCAGCGCGGCCATCGGGATCACTCCGACGATGTCCCCGAGGCCGACGACCAGGATCAGCAGGAACACGCCGGCCAGGAAGGTCGACAACCGCGTGCGGGCGCCGGAAACCCTCACGTTGATCATGGTCTGGCCGATCATCGCGCAGCCACCCATACCGCCGAACAGGCCGGTGATCACGTTCGAGGCGCCCTGTCCCAACGCTTCGCGGGTCTTGACCGAACGGGTGTCGGTGACGTCGTCGACCAGTTTGGCGGTCATCAACGACTCCAGCAGGCCGACGAGCGCCATCGCCACGGCGTACGGCGCGATGATGCGCAGCGTGTCGAGGTTCAGGGGCACGTCCGGCCAGAACAGCGATGGAAGGCTGTCCGGCAGTTTGCCCTCGTCGCCGACGGTAGGCACGCTCACCGACGTCAGCACCACGAAACCCGTGACCGCGACGATCGCGACCAGCGGCGCCGGGACCGCCTTGGTGAGCTTCGGCAGGAACACCATCACCGCGATGCCGGCCCCGACGAGCGGATAGACCAACCACGGCCTGTGGACAAGGTGCGGCAGTTGCGCCAGGAAGATGAGGATCGCGAGCGAGTTGACGAATCCGACCATGACCGAGCGCGGGATGAACCGCATCAGCCGGGCGATCCCCAGCACGCCGAGGATCACCTGCAGGACGCCGGCCAGCAGCACGGTCGCGATGAGGTAGTCGAAGCCGTGGTCGCGCATCATCGGCGCGATCACCAGCGCCACCGCACCGGTGGCGGCCGAGATCATCGCGGGCCGGCCGCCGAGGAACGAGATCGAGATGGCCATCGTGACCGATGCGAACAAGCCGACCCGCGGGTCCACTCCGGCGATGATCGAGAAGCTGATCGCTTCCGGGATCAGGGCGAGCGCGACCACCAGACCGGCCAGGACCTCGGTCCGCAACCGTCGCGGTGAGCGCAGAGCGGCCCGGACAGAGGTGATGTCCCCGTCAGCGGGCAGCGGTGAGGAGGAAGGTACGGACTCGGGCGTGGCTGACGAGGGCGTCAGCGAGGTCATTCGGTCTCCAGACAAGGGGACAGGCGGCGCCCTCGAGGCATGCGTACTCTGCGCGTCATTGCGCAGGGCGGAAGCACGAAGCCGGCGTCAGGAACAAGGCGGGTGAGGAGCACCAGAACGCCTCACTGTGGCGCAACTCTACCCGAACGTGAGAGTAGAGTTGCGCGTTGTCCGTTACTCTCTTCCCCACTGCGGCGCAGCAGGCACATCGCAGAATCCGGGCGGCCGGCAGGAGTGGGCAGTGGGCGAGCACATGCAGATCGGTGAGGTCGCCGAACGCACGAAGCTGAGCTTGCGCACCATCCGCCATTACGAAGAGGTCGGGCTCGTCCAGCCGTCGGCCCGGAGCAAGGGTGGTTTCCGCCTTTACACCGAATCCGACGTCGAGCGGCTGCTCCTGATCCGGCGAATGAAGCCACTCGACTTCAGCCTCGAAGAGATGGGCGACCTGCTGGGTCTGCTCGACCGCCTGCTCGCCGCCGACGACGGACCCTCCGATCGCGCCGAGTTGCTCGAGCGGTTGAAGATGTACCACGAAGCTGCCGGCCAGCGCATCACGGCTCTGCGCGACCAGCTGCGAGTCGCCGAAGACTTCGCAAGGCACCTGAATCACCTAGAGCGCCATGGTCCCGGCCGGGAACACAACAGTCCGGCTCCCCGGCCGTCTTAAGGGTTTCTGAAGACACGGCTTGAAACTTCCAGCCAGGGCACTTTCCAAAGCGCTGTGGGGGATCAAGTCATGAAGAGATTTCGCCTGCCGGTAGGCATCGCCGTCGTGGCGGCCTTGCTGGCGACCACGCTCGGCATCCCGGCATCGACAGCGGCCGGGCACTCGTCGTCCGCCGCGGCCGCCGTCGGGTATCCGTTCCCGTTGCCGGACTTCAGTCATCCGGACCGGCCGCATGCACCGTTGTTCAAGAAGCGGCAGGCGCCGATCCCGACGCTGGTGGTCTACGGACGGTTCGACGACCTGACCAACCTCAGTGAGGCCGGAACCCGCGACAAGTTCTTCCCGATCTTCAGCTTCGGCACCGTCGCGGACTACTACCTCTCCACCGGTCTCGGCGTCCTGACGCCGGTGGTGGAGACCTATGGCGAGCGGGACAACGGCATCGTGATGGTCGAGCTCGGCCAGTCCGCCCCGTGGTACGGCCAGGATGCCGGGGTGCGGCGGCGCAAGATGCTCGACCTCGCGGACGCCTACGTCGACTTCGCGCGCTACGACACCAACAACAACGGCCGGGTGGAGGATGCCGAACTCGCGGTGGTCACGTTGGTGACGTCGCCGAATCCGAAGTACTCCTGCGGCCAGACGACCGGAGTGGCGGGCGGTCGCACGCTCGACGGCAAGACGGTCGCCTTCCGGACCGCGGACGGCGGATCGCTGACCAACTCGCTGACCTTCGCGCACGAGATCGGTCATCAGAGCTTCGAGTTGTTCGACCACTACGGCTTCGGTGTCGGCGCCTGGGACCTCGCGGGACCGACCTGCACAGGGGCCACGGAGACCTGGCAGGAACCGAACGCCTTCCACAAGCTGCATCTCGGAGGGATCCAGCCCACGGTCATCACCAAGGACCGCTACGTCACCCTGCTGCCGGACACGGTCGCGCCGTACCAGTCGTACCTGCTGTACGACCCGGAACGTGGCACGGACGACTACTTCATGCTCGAGGCACGCGAGCCGAAGGCCGGCACCTACGACCAGAACGTTCCCGACAAGGGTTTGGTGGTCTGGCGGGTCGACGAGCGGAACGTCGTACCGAAGTCGGAGAACGTTCGCGGCGTGGAGCTGGTCCGGCCGGACGGGGTCCGCACGATGGGCTGCATCGACGAGGACGTCGACGGCAAGGTCGACGAGGATCCGGTGAACGGCCGGGACGACGACGGCGACGGGAAGATCGATGAGGACCACGGCCCGGACCAGGACGGAGACGGCAAGGTCGACGAGGATCCGGTGAACGGCGCGGACGACGACGGCGACGGCAAGGTCGACGAGGATCCCGAGGCTGAGGACGGCGACTGCTACGGGGGTAGGGACACCGACGCGTGGGATCCGGCCGATCCGCGCACCAGGCAGCGGGAGATGACAGCACCTTGGGCGGACGGCACAGGCGCGAAGGTCGCGCTGCGGGCGATCGGCCAGACCTTCGCCGACCAGAGGCAAACGTACGTCGACGTGCGGGGTCCTGGCATCCTCGTCGACGCTGCGGATGCTCAAGGCCTGCAGCCACGGCCGGGCCTGGTCGCCGGCGGCACGGCCGACTTCTCGTTCGCCGTGATGAACACCGGCGAGGCCACCGACACGTTCGACTTCACCGTGCTGGTTCCGGCCGGCTGGACAGCGACGACGCAGCGGATGACGCTGGCGGCTGGGCAGCGTGCCACCGCGACCATCAAGCTGACCGTCGGCACGGACGAGGCTGCGAACGGTCTGCGCACCCTGTACGCCCGTGGCAAGAGCATCACGGATTCCTCGGTCGTGACAGACCAGGGTTTCCTGGCAGACACCTTCCGGCCGGCCTCGGTCACCTACACCGGCGACAGAACGGTCGACCAGTCCGACAAGGTGAAGTTCTCGGCTGTCGTCAAGGACGGGTTGAACGGAGCGCCACTTCCGGGGCGGCGGGTCCGCTTCTTCTATGACGACAGGTCCTTCGTCTCGGCGGTGAGCGGAGACGACGGAGTCGCCTCGATCAGCTGGGTGCCGTCCCTGCCGCCAGGTGAGTACCCGCTGCGCCTCAGCGTGAGCGGTCAGGACGGCTACACCAGCGCCACCGGTATGGCGCCGTTCACGGTCGAACCGGAGAACGCCACGATCGCCATCACCAGTCCGACCCTCTACGCCGACAACGCCATCCCACCGATGACCATCAAGGTGACGGAGGAGGCGGACGAGAACCCGGCCGATCTCAGCCAAGCCGGCGTCAAGGTGCAACTGCGGTCCGCCGTCAGCGGCGAAGTCCGGACCTACACCGGGACCGCAGGGACGGACGGCGTCGCCACGCTGCCGATCGACGCGCCGGCCGGCGTCTGGACCGCGACGGTCGAGTTGACCGGCGACTACTTCACCGGGCCTCCGATCGAGGCGGAACTGGTGGTGTACGACCCGGACGGTGAGGCAACCGGAGCCGCAGTAGGACCGGACACCACCGGAACCACGGCAGTCCTGACAGTCTCAAGCCGCTACTTCCGCGGCTCACCCACGGGCGCAGTCACTCTGGTCGCCGGCACCCGGGTCTTCACCGGTACTACGGTGCGCTGGCTGGCCGCCGCCGGGAAGTCGGCCGTCCTCGAAGTCACCGGGCGACTCGACAACCGACCGGCGACCCTGCGAGCCACGCTCCTGGACGACGGCAACGGCATCGGCGTCCATGACCGCTTCTCGGTCAAGGTCACCAGCGCGACCGAGACCTACACGACCGGTGTGGTCACCACGAAGGCGGGCAACTTCATCATCCGCACGAGGTAACGGCCTTCCGACCGGAGGAGGCGGGAGGGCGACGACCACCGCGCCGCGTGCCCCGACTCGGGGCACGCAGCCGGCGGGAGGTCCGGCTCTTAACTGGGGCGGGTCAGAGCGAGTGCAGTTTGGCGAACGGAGCGACGACCCGGAGCAGTTTCCCGCCTCCGAAGTCGACCACAACCGCTGTGCCGCCATCTACCGAACTGATCCGGCCCAGTCCTTCTTTGTCGTGGGAGACACGCTCGCCGACCTCGAAGACCTTGATCGGGTCGGGCACGCGTGGCTTGAAGGGACTGGTGGCCAGGTGACGACGCGTCGTCGCGCGAGAGGACTCCATCAGACCTCAAGTATGCGTCTTTCTCGCCGCACAAACGAGCGGAGCGGCGTCGCCGGCTCACAGAACGCCGATAAATCTTCGCCAAATCTTCCCGCGACAGCCCTCCGTGCCGGGCTCGGACCGGCTGTCAGCAGTAGTCGATCTGGTCGGAGATCTGGTCGTCGCGGAAGCGCAGGATGGCGCAGACCTCGAGAAGGAACCACTCGCCGGCGGGTGGGAGGTCGGGGATCAGGCCGGCGCTGGTACCGGCGTACCGGTAGATCACTGCCGCCTCGTCGTCGGCGACGATGGTACGGATGAGGGTGATGGTGCGGTCCGGCACGGCCGCGATGAAACCGTCGAGCGTCTTGCGGTGCTCGTCGAGGCCCTGGCCGGTCACCGCGAACCGCGGCAGCCGATAGCTGAAGTCTTCGGTCAGTAACGCCAGGTGACGCTCGAGGTCCCTGGAGTTGAAGGAATCCACCCACTCATCCAGCAGCGCTACCCGGGCGCTGGTGAGGTCCGATGTCGATGTCATCCCAGCAGACTCACAGGCTCGCGCACATCCGGTATACATCCTTCCGTCCGCTGTGCGGCCGATCCGTCCACGGCGACGGCAAGACACCAGTCGGCGTGGCGGCGGCGTACCGGTGATTCTTCGGCTGCCTCCAGCAGTTTCTCGTGGGCGAAGTCGCGGATGGTTTCCAGCAGCCGGAAGCGATGCCCGTCAGCGGTGATCAGGCAGCGGTCGACGAGGTCGGTGAGCAGGGCGGGCACATCGGCGGCGTCGAGGTGCTCGTCCGCGGCGATCTGTTCCGCGGCCTCGAGCGTGCAGCCGCCGGCGAAGACCGAGAGCCGCCGGAGCAGACACCGGCTTGGTGGGTCCAGGAGGGAGTGACTCCACTCCAGCGCGTTACGAAGGCTGCTGTGCCGGGCTCCTGAATCGCGGTTCCCGCCGGTGAGGAGCTTGAGCCGCTGCCCGATCCGCTCGCTGAGTTGCTCGACAGTCAGGACGCGGGTGAGTCCGGCGGCCAGTTCGATCGCCAAAGGGGAGCGGTCGACCGCCTCGCAGATCGTGTCGACCTGCTCGTCCGGGCAGGTTCCGGTCAGGCCGCAGAACAGTCGGCTGGCGTCCTCGCTCGGCAACGGGCAGAGGTGATGCAGTACTTCGCAGTCGATCCGGACCGGGCGTTGTGAGGTGACGAGTACTGAGATCCCCTGCGCGTGGCGGAACAACCCGGTGAGAAATGCGGCGACCGGATCGACCAGGTGCTCGGCGTTGTCGATCACCAGCAGGGCGCCCGAGAGTGCCTCCGCACACCGGGGGAGCGGATCGACGTACACGCCATCGACTCCTGCGGCTGCGGTGAGAGCCGCGATCACGGCAGCCGGTGTGTCCAGGGGTGCGAGATCGACCCAGGCGACCGGTCGTCCGGAGGCCGACGTGAGAGAGGCGATCTCCTGGGCGAGTCGGGTCTTGCCCACACCGGGTGCTCCGGTCAGCGTCCGGAGGCCTGGTGCCTGGAGTTCCTCGATCAGGGATGCCCGTTCCTGGTCTCGGCCGATCAGATTGCCCGGGCGCAACCGTAGTACCGGCAGGGGCTTTGCCGCGGCCGTGGAGGGCATGAGGGTGGGGTCGTGGCGCAGGAGTCGCAGTTCCAGGGCGGCGATCTCCGGGCAGGGGTCGATCGCCAGTTCGTTGGCCAGCGACTTGCGGAGCTGACTGATGCGGTCGAGAGCCTCGGCTTGACGACCACTCCGGTACAGGGCGGTCGCGGCCAGTCCAACCAACGCTTCGTGCAGTGGATGCGCGGCCAGCAATTGATCGATGTCGGCGATGCCGGCCACACCTAGTTCAAGCTCCGCCTGCAGTCGTCCGGTCTGGAGTTCCAAGCGGAGCGTGTCCAGCCGCGCCGCCTCGGCGGTGGCGAACGGCACGGTCCGGAGGCCGGCCAGGCTGGGACCACGCCACTGGGACAGGGCACGGTTTCCGGCAGCGAAGGCGGTCGGGATGTCTTCGGCCCGGACGGCTTCGTGCAGGCGGACAACGGCCCGCTCGGCGGTGACGAGATCGACCGGGTTGGCGGAGAGGGCGTACCCAGCCGGCGTACGGCGAAGGGCACCGGCATGGGTACCGAGGCTGCGGCGCAACCGATGCGCGAGCACCCGGAGCCGCTCGCGGGGGCGCTCCACACCGGCACCCCATAGGTCCTGCGCCAGGACCTCATCGAGGACGCCGCGACCGTGCGCCAGCGCCAGCCTGGCCGCCAAGGCTCGCTCCAGCAGCCGGTTGAGCTCGATCAACTCACCGTCTGCCCTGACCTCGACCGGTCCCAGCAGCCGCACTTCCAGTTCAAAATCTCCCCGTGCCCCCATGGGAGAATACTTTCGCCTCAACCGCACTCCAGCGCCAGTAATTTACGACCACCTCACACACTCCTTGCCCGAAAGGGCAGGCCTGTTCCGGGCTAACGTAGGGCGGGTGCGAGTAGCTACCTGGAACGTGAATTCGGTGAAGCAGCGGATGCCGCGGTTGTTGGGGTGGCTTGATGAGCGGCAGCCCGATGTCGTGTGTCTGCAGGAGACCAAGCTGGCCGACGACGCCTTCACGAAGTTGCTGGGTGATGAACTGGCGAGCCGCGGTTACGAGGCCGCCCTGTACGGCGAAGTGCAGTGGAACGGTGTCGCCATCCTCTCCAAGGTGGGACTCGAGGATGTGGTCACCGGGGTCGCGGGTGCGCCGGGATTCCCTGACCCGGAGGCGCGGGCGGTTGCCGCGACGTGTGGTGGGATCCGGATCCATTCGCTGTACGTGCCGAACGGGCGGGTGCCCGACTCGGATCACTACCGCTACAAGCTGGCCTGGCTCGCCGCGCTGAAAGAGGTCGTCGCCGCGGGGCCTGCGGACGCGATCGTTTGCGGCGACATGAACATCGCGCCGACCGACGCGGACGTTTTCGACCCGGCCGCGTACGTCGGTTCGACGCACGTCACGGCACCGGAGCGGCAGGCGCTCGCGGACCTGATGTCGACCGGGCTGCACGACGTCGTCCGGGACCGCTGGCCGAACGAGCGGGTGTTCAGCTACTGGGACTATCGCGCCGGCATGTTCCACCAGGACCTCGGGATGCGGATCGACCTGATGCTCGCGACCGATTCCGTCGCCGCGCGGGTGAAGGCCGCCTGGATCGATCGCAAGGCCCGCAAGGGGACCGGACCGAGCGACCACGCGCCGGTGATGATGGATCTGGACGTCGCACCGGACGGCGACATCGGCCCGGTCGTACCGCCGCCGTCCGCGCCGCGCGGGGCCAAGAAGAGGACGACCAAGCTCCCTCAGAACAGGTGAGCGGCGCCGACCGTCATCAGCACCTCGGTGTGCGGGTTGGCGCCGTGGTGGTCGCCGTCGGGCTGGTCCTGGCGGGCTGCACCAGCGAACCCGAGGCGGCGACCCCCGAACCAGTCGTCTGGACGAAGGTCGACCTGCCGGCAGAACCCGTCGTACTGGCGGGGCACGGAGCGGACCTGCTCGTCGGGTTGCGGGATCGCGGTGCCAAGGTGGCGCCGCGGATCCTCGTCCTCACCGGCGAGACCCAGCGGCGAGAGCTCAAGGTGGAACCGAAGAGCGCGTATGCGTTCGAGGCGGTCTGGCAGTCGATCGCGTACGACGGGGAGCGGGTGCTCGCGATCGGCGGCGCCGCGGGTGGAGCGCACTCCAACAAGCGGTGGACAGTGTGGACCGGCACGGCGACGACGCTCACCGAGCATCCACAGGAGTTCAACACCTTCGGCGGACAGTCCGCAGGCCAGCTCTACTCCGCAGTGCTCACCCCGGCCGGCCAAGCGTTGCTGGGGTCGTGGGGTAGTTCCGTTGCGGGCCTGGATGCCGCAGTCTGGTTGCCCCAGGGCCTCAAGTGGATCAGGCAGGACTCCGCGAACACGGCCCTCCGCAGTACGGCGTCTCTGCTGGTCGGAGCGGGTTACGGGACGACAGTAGGTTCCTCGGTCGTGCAGACGGGCTCGCAAGTCCGCCTTGCGCCGAACGTCGTTCAGCAGGAAGCGGCCGTGTGGCGCTCCGCCAACCTCAACCAGGGCTGGGCCCGGGTCGCCCTTCCAGAACCGGGCAATCGCAGCCAAGGCAACAGCGTGAGTTGTACGACCAAGGTCTGCACGATCTCTGGATTCGCCGACGGCAAGCTCGCGCTCTGGCAACTCGACGGCACGCAGGGGAAACGGCTGGCCGGCGTTCCCGACCTTCCCGTCAGTGACAAGGACAAGCTCCCGCCGCCGATCGACGACAACGGCACCCTCTTCCAGCTCATTGCTAACGGCAACAACGTGAAGGTGGTCCGCGGTCACGACGGCGCCTGGACGGTGCAGGATTCGACCGGCCCGGCGGGCACCGTGAGGGACGCCAAGCTGGTCGGCCGCACGCTCTACCTGCTGGCGGGCCCCGCCGACGGACCCGCGAGCCTCTGGAAAACCGTCCTCAGCTGATCACAGGCCCCGCACGAACGCCGCCTGGCCCGCGTGCTGCAGGTCGTCCGAGAGCACGCTGATCAGCCGCACCCCGAGCGTCACCGGCGGGTTCCACCTGTGATCCACGATCCGGTCGAGATCGGCGTCGGTCAGTCCCTTCAGGTACTGCGCGGTCCGCGCGTGCACGGCGTCGTAGTACCCGATCAGCAGCTCCGCCGGGACCTTCACCGAGGCGACGTCCTCCTCGCTGTGCCCGTACCCGGTGTCGGCCGGGTCGAACGGCAGCCCGAGCCGCTCGTGCCAGCCCTCCGCCGTGTACGTCTGCTCGTAACCGCCCGCGTCGGCCAGGTGGTCGTCCTGGATCCGGGTCAGGTGCCAGATCAGCCAGGCGATCGAGTTGCCGTGGTCGTCGGGGCGGGTGCGCAGCGCGGCCTCGCCGAGCCCCTCGACGGCCTCGTGCACGACCTCCTGGATCCGCCCGAAAGCGTCGAGCAGCAGTTCACTGGTGTTCATCAAGCTCCCCTTCGTCACGCGGACTTCCTGACCGGGGTGGTGGGGTGGGGTCAGCGTCGGCACAGCTACCCTAGCCCGCCCTTCGGACAGTCCCCGGCAACCGTCTTCCGGGCAGGTCTAGGGTGGAAAACACCCCCACTCTGAAGGAGTTGTAGTGGAATACCGCACCCTGGGCGCGAGTGGCACCGTCGTGTCCACCTACGCGCTCGGCACCATGACCTTCGGCAACGAGACCGACGAGGCCGGCGCGCACCAGCAGCTCGACCGGTACGTCGAGGTCGGCGGCACCCTGATCGACACCGCCGACGTCTACACGGCCGGCGCGTCGGAGGAGATCATCGGCAGCTGGCTGGCGAAGAGCTCCGCCCGCGACAACGTCGTCCTGGCGACGAAGGGCCGGTTCCCGACCGGCGACGGCCAGAACGATGTCGGTACGTCGCGGCGCCACCTCCGCCGCGCGCTGGACGCCTCGCTGGCCCGGCTCGGCGTCGACCACATCGACCTGTACCAGCTGCACGCCTGGGACCCGATCACGCCGCTGCAGGAGACGCTCAGCTTCCTGGAGGACGCAGTACGGGCCGGCAAGATCTCGTACGGCGGGCTCTCGAACTTCACCGGGTGGCAGCTGCAGAAGGCGTGTGATCTGATCGACCGGCAGGGGTGGTCGCCGCTCGTCACCCTGCAGCCGCAGTACAACCTGCTGGTCCGGGAGATCGAGTGGGAGATCGTCCCGGCGGCCCTGGAGAACGGGCTCGGTCTGCTGCCGTGGTCGCCGCTAGGCGGTGGCTGGCTGACCGGCAAGTACTCGTTCGACGAGGAGCCGACCGGTGCGACCCGGCTGGGGGACAACCCGGAGCGCGGCGTCGAGGCATGGGCCCGCCGGAGCAAGAACCAGCGGGTGCGAGAGGTCGTCGATACGGTCCGCTCGATCGCGGAGGGCCGTGGTATCCCGATGGCCCAGGTCGCGCTGGCGTGGCTGGTCGACCGTCCGGCCATCACCTCGGTGATCCTCGGCGCGCGCACGCTCGACCAGCTGAACGACAACCTGGCCGCGGCGGATCTCCACCTCACCGAGGACGAGAGCACCAAGCTCGACCAGGCCAGCGACCCCGGCGCGGCCGACTACCCGTACGGCGGTCCCGGTGTCGCCCAGCGCGATCGCCCGATCAACGGCGGCCGCGGCTAGCTTTCCTCCACCGCGGTGCGGAGGGCGGCGTACGACGCGACGAGCGCGCGCCGCTCCTTCGCCAGCAGTGGGTCGTCGCGATGGCAGCCTGCTCCGACCCAGCGGTCGGACAGGTCCATCGCCTCGACCCGTTTGCGGGCAGCGGGCCGGACCGCCTCCGGATCCGCGCCGTACACGTACGAGTAGAGGTCGACCAAGGCGGCTTCGAGTTGCGCCTCGGTGACCATGTCGTCGTGCTGGTGAGCGCGATGGATCCGCCACCACTCGACCTCGAGCAGTGCGGCCCGCGCCGGGTCGAGGTCGAGGCCACCACTGCGGACGACGAGTCCGTAGAAGCGGCGCATGTACGCGCAGGCTCCGTCCGGCTGGTTCTCGGGGTACGGCGCCCAGAGCTGGTTCGCGCGCAGCACGTAGTACGCGCCCGTCAGCGTCCGGCGGGGCGTCATACCGAAGCCGGCGCTGACCATCCCGACGGACGCGACGAGAAAGCTGCGCCACTCATGGCGGTAGTAAGCAGCCCAGGCATCCGTCTCACGATTGCCCACAACCACCGGATCGAACGACCGGGGCCCCGGTCCTTGGCTACCCACGATGCCTCCCCTGCGGAGATGCTCACTGGCCAACTCCAAGGTAGCCAGGCAGAACGATTCGTAGTGTCCCGTGAGCGATGTAGCTTGACGCTGCTGTCGCCCAGGCACGCACTACGCCCCGATGCACGCACCTGAACGCCAGCATCGTTCAAGCTACATCGCTCACGGGACACTAGCTGGGGAGTGCGCCTGACCAGAGGACGCCGAGGGCCAGGCAGGCGAGGGTGACGAGGCCGAAGACGCCGACCCAGAGCAACGCCGGTACGCCGGTCAACCGTCGGAGCTGGTCCGCATCGGAGTTGCGCCCCGCACCTCCACGGCGTGAGCGCTGCAACTCCAGGACGGCCCGCGGTGCGGCAAGCAGGAGGAACCACGTCAACAGGTGCGCGAAGGCGGACTGCACGTCCGGTGAACCCCACCAGGACACCGCGAACACAATGGCGCCGAAGGCAACCACCGACCAGAGGCCGAAGAGGTTCCTGATCTGGAGAAGCAGGATCACCAGCGCGAGAAGGAGTCCCCAGAGCAGGGCAACGGCGTACCCGCGGCTGAGCACGAACGCGGCAGCGAGGCCGAACAACGCGGGCCCGGGATAGCCGGCGAGCAGCACCGCGATCATCCCGGCACCGTTGGGACGACCGCGCGAAACCGTCACACCGGAGGTATCCGAATGCAGCCGGATCCCCGAAAGCTTCCGCCCGGCGAGCAGGGCGATCAGCCCATGCGCCCCTTCGTGCGCGATCGTCACCACTTGCCGGGTATGCCGCCAGATCGGACGCCACGCAATCAGCAACAACGCGACCACACCGGTCCCGATCACGACCTCGATCGACGGATCAGGCTGCGCCGTCGTGATGTTCTGCCAGACCTCATCCATCGCCCCATCCTTACAGGCCCCTGGTCACCCCTCCGCTCCGCCCACGTCTCGAGCCGGGGAGTAGTTGCCTTAAGCAACCGTACGACGAGGCGCAAGCGGCTGCTGACTGTGGTCGCCCCGGGTCAGTCGGACAGGTGGTTGCACCCGCAGCGAGAGAGGTTGCGCCGGTGCATGAGCGATGTGGTTGTGCCGGTGCATTGGCAGTGTGGTTGTGCCGGTGCATTGGCAGTGTGGTTCCGTCCGGTGCATTAGCAGTGTGGTTGCACCCAGTGCATTGGTGATGTGGTTGCGCGGTCTCCGCTGCGTGATGGTGCTAGCCGAGGTGGTGGGTGTCAAGGGCGCTTCGCGGCCCTTCGGGCTCGAAACAAGTTTCGACCCTTGACACCCACCCCCTCGGCCAGGGAAGGACGCAGCTACGCGGATCCGCGCTGACGTGTGAGCTGCATCCGGGGGATTCCGTCCGCGCGGGTGGTTCGTGCGGGATGTTCGGCGATTCCGCTGATGCCGTCGGCCCGGGTGGTGCCGGTTCCGAGGTGGCCCCCATCCAGACTTACAGAAGTCGCGGAACCCTGTCCAGTAACCGGTTTCCGGGGTGGTTTCGGTGGGTTCTGTAGGTCTGGGTGGGGGGCCGTGCTGGAGATCGTGGCGTGGTTCGGTCGGCTGCCGGTTTGTGGGGCCGATGCCGGTCTACTGGACGGCATCGGTCGAACAGCCCGCTATCGGCGGTGGGGCCGTCCGGGTGGATGCCGGGTCGTTGGGCCGATGCCGGTCTGTAGGGCGGTATCGGCCGAGCAGCCCGCTATCGGCCGGGCGGTTCACTGGCTGGTCAGCCTGGTGGTGTGTTCGTTCCGCTAGGTGGTTCGGCAGTGGGTGCCCGGACGCCCAGCACTCAGTAACCTCCCGGTCGGGTACCGGAACCTCCCGGCCGGGCGTCGGCTCAGGCGTGGAGCCGCTCCGGCGGGGGCACTGGCGGGAGGTTGCTGAGTGGTGGAGGTCCGGGCCTTCGTCCTGCCGGCCGCATTCGCCCCGGTCGGCCCGAGGAATGCCGTCTGCCACCCCCAGCGGATTACCCGGGCTGCACCCCTCGACGGAAATCCCTGGACTGTGGCCGTTCTTCTCAGCGGCTCCGGGCGTAGCTGCGTCCTTCCCTGGTCGTGGTGAGGTGTGTCAAGGGTCGAACTTGTTCGAGCCCGAAGGGCCGCGAAGCGCCCTTGACTCACCTCACCGCGACTAGCACAATCACG
>NZ_DASRXP010000756.1:0-4490 GCF_035687465.1 Kribbella sp. | reverse complement strand
CGGGAGGTGGCGGATGGTGGATCGGTTGGAGGTCGGAGGGACTGAGTTCGCTGCCGTGCTGCGGGCTGCCATCCGGGCGCGGGGGCTGGGGCTGGAGCGGATCCGGGAGCGGCTGCGCGCGCAGGGGATCTCGGTCAGTCTGGCCACGCTCAGCTACTGGCAGTCCGGACGATCCCGGCCCGAGCGTCGGGACTCGCTCGCGGCGGTGGAGCTGCTGGAGTCGGTGCTCGAGCTCCCCGAAGGCACGCTGTCGGCGTCCCTCGGACCACCTCGGCGGCGTGGGCGCTGGCTCAGTACCGTCCCGGATGCGCGGGAGGTGGCCGCGTTCTGGCCGCGGCCCGATGCGGTCGAGGAGGCGGTCAGCGAGGTCGACATCCACTGGGACGAGCGGCTGACCCGGATCAGTCAGCACGACCGGGTGTTCATCGGTCCCGACGGCGGCGAGCGGTCCTACCACTCCCGGCAGGTACTTCGGGCCGAGGCGGACGGCCCAGATCGCTGGGTGGTGATCATGCATCTCGACGAGCACGACCGCCCGCTACCGGCCATCCGCCCGCTGCGGCACTGCCGCCTGGGTCGCACGGTACGCCGGCCCGCCGACGGACTGCTGGTCGCCGAATTGCTGTTCGACCGTCCACTCCGCAAAGGCGAGACCGTGATCACCGAGCACGAACTGGTGAATGTGGCTCCCTATCCGCCGTCGGACAACTACGAACGCAAATTCCGGTTGCCGGTCCGGGAGTTCGTCCTGGAGATCTGTTTCGATCCGCTGAGATTGCCGGTCCGGTGTGAGCGGTATTCCCAGCTGGATGAGACCGAAGAGATCGGGTTGCGGGTGGAGGTGGCGCCTTCCGTGCATGGCGTGGCGCTGAACTTCGGACCCGGCCGCTATGGATTCCGTTGGCAGTGGGAACCCTCGGCGCAGAAGTGAACTGTTGATCGCGATGCCTTAACTGTGAAAGGACCGCGGCCGATATCGGTGTCCTGAATTCATTCCTAGGGTCGGTGCACCCCTCCCCGGAGAATTCAAGGAGAACGATGATGCAACGGCGTCGAACGACCGCAGTCAGCTTGGTCGGATCCGCAATACTGACCATCGGCTGCCTGACCCTTCTCGGCAATCCGGCCACGGCGGCCGAACCCGCCCCGCCGCACCAGATCTCAGCCGGTCTGCCCGCTACCCCTGACCAGGCAGGGCGGTGGATCTCCGCCGACGGCCGCCTGATGGTTGCCGTGGTCAACGAACAGGCCGCGTCCCGGGTCCGTGCAGCCGGTGCCACCCCGAAGCTGGTCACTCGCAACCAGGCACAGTTGGAGAATCTCCTCGCCCAGGTGGACCGGATCGCCCGGGCCGATCGCGACGCCGGTCTGCAGAGTTGGGGGATCGACCCGGTCAGCAACAAGGTGGTGGTGAAGGCCCGCGGTGAGTATGGGGCGGTGGGCGGTCTCGGCGACGGCGTACAGGTCGTGCAGGTGACCACGGACTTTCGTCAACAGGCGGGTGAGGTGAATCCCGGTGATCCTTGGTGGCCCGGGAGTGAGAGCAACTGTTCCGTGGGATTCCCTGCCACGGATGTCCAGGGAAACAAGCACTTCCTGACTGCCGGGCACTGTACGAACGACGCGAACCAGGCGGCGTACGGAGAAAGTGGTCAGCGGAACAAGCTCGGTACTTCGAATGTCGGCGGCAGCCGCAGCGTGAATGCCCGAGAAGGTGACATGGGTGTCGTCGCGGTGACCGAAACAGGCTGGAACATCTCGCCAGTGGTCAACACCTGGGGGCAGCCCGCGCTCACGGTGTCCGGCGCGGCGGACGCGATCGTCGGCGACACGGTGTGCCACTCCGGCAACACCGCTCCGAACTTCGAATGCGGCAAGGTCAACGCGGTCAACCAGACCATCGACTACGGCAACGTGGTGATCGACGGATTGACCACGACGACGGCGTGCTCGCAAGGAGGCGACTCCGGTGGCGCCTGGTTGCGCGGCGACCAAGCGGTCGGCCTGCACTCGGGCGGCAACTCCACGTGTACGGCGAACGAGGACAACTCCATCTTCCAGCCGGTCAAGGAAGCGCTCACCAAGTGGAATCTCACGCTACTCACGGGCGCGCCCACCGAGCCGGACGACGAGGCACCGTCCACGCCGGCCAACCCGCGCTCGACCGGCACGACGGCTGACAGCGTCTCCCTGGCGTGGGATGCGTCCACCGACAACGTGGGAGTCGTCGGCTACGACCTCTACAACGGCAGCGCTGTCGCGGCGTCCGTCGCCGGTACCGCGGCAACCATCACCGGGTTGAGTCCTGACACCAATTACTCGTTCACCATCCAGGCGAAGGATGCTGCAGGCAACAAGTCGGGTCAGAGTGCGGCGGTCACCGCACGGACCCAGCCGGGCAATAGCAGCGGAAGGACGTTCAGCAACGGGACGGACTTCCCGATCAGGGACTACCAGACCGCGGTGAGTCCGGCGCGGTCGACGGCGACCGGCCGGGCGGCCAGTCCGATCAAGGTGACGGTCGAGGGCAATCACACCTGCCTGGAGGATCTGAACATCAGCCTGGTGTCGCCGAGCGGTCGTTGGTACTACCTGCAGCGCTACGGCGGTACGACGTGCCAGCCGCTGCCGGCCACCAAGACCTACAACGTCACGGCCAGCGAGAACGCCGCAGGCACCTGGACCCTCCGCATCGGCGACAACGGCCCAGGCGACACCGGCACCCTCACGAACTGGTCCATCACCCTCTGAGTTCACTCGAGGCGGTCGGCAGCACACTGCGCGCAGCCGACCGCCTCGCAGTACCGGGAAACTCGTAGGCGGATGGACGGGGATGTCTGGTAGGCAGGGGGCATGACGATCGGGATCGGGCGGTTCGAGGGTGAGTGGGCCGAGTTGGTGGGGTTGCTGAACCTGGGGTTCGCCGCTCCTTGGAGTCCCGAGCAGTTGGAGGCGGAGCGGAGGGTCTGGGAGCCGGCCCGGAGCATCGTCGCCACTGAGGACCAGGAGTTGGCCGGACACACCGGGGCTTTCTCCCTGCAGATGACAGTGCCCGGCGGGCGGCTGCCGGTCGCCGGAGTCACCATGGTCTGCGTCAGTCCGACCCACACCCGCCGCGGGATCCTGCGCGACCTGATGCGCGCCCAGTTGACGGAGCTGTACGAGACGGAGGCCGAACCGGTCGCCGCACTCACCGCGAGTGAGCCGGTGATCTACGGCCGGTTCGGCTACGGCCTCGGGTCGGACCATCAGTTCATCACCGTGAAGAAGACTTCCCGGGCGATGCGTCCGGTGGAGGGCCTCGACGAGGTGCGACTCCGGTACGCCGACCCGACCGCGTCCCTGGAAACCACCGCGAAGATCCACAATGCCGAAGCCGGGGAACGCCCGGGCATGTTCCACCATGACGAGCTCTGGCAGCAGTACTCGGTCAGCGACAACGTGGTGACGGACGCCAAAGGCGCGTCGCCTCTGCGCTGCGTACTGGCTGAGCGCGATGGCGAGATCACCGGCTACGCGCATTTCCGGACCAAGCGCACGGACAAGGGCTTCGTCGACGTTTCCCGGGTGCATGCCCGGGACCTCGCCTCCCACGCACGGCTGTGGCAGTTCCTGCTGAACCAGGACCTGCTCGGCGAGACCACCTACGAGGCGCTGCCGTCGGACGATCCACTGCTGTCACTCCTGATCGACCCGCGCGCGCCCGGGGCGACCACGCTCGACGGGCTGTGGGTGCGGCTGGCCGATGTCGGCAGAGCTCTCGTCCGGCGGACCTACGCGGAAGACATCGACGTCGTGCTCGGCATCACGGACGACTTCCTCCCCTGGAACCAGTCGAACTGGCAGCTCAGCGGGGGACCGACCGGAGCGACCTGCACGAAGACAGATCGCCCGGCGGACCTTCTGCTCGGAGTACGGGAGCTTGGTGCGGTGTACCTCGGCAAGCCGTCGCTGGCCCTGCTCGGCGCAGCCGGCCTGGTCCGCGAGCAGACCGAAGGGGCACTCGCAGCAACCTCCCGGGCCTTCCTAGCCAACCGCCTGCCTTGGCTCGACACAGGCTTCTGAGTCCGAGGGATACGCTTTCCCGATGCAGCCGAGCCGTCGTAGCGCAGTGGCCTTTGCTGCTGTGTTGATGCTGGGCGTTGCCGCGGTGGCTCTGGTGGTGCTCGCGTCGGCTGGTGGGAGCGTGCAGCCGGTGAGTGAGAGCACGCTCAGTGCGTCGCCGAGGCCGCTGCCGACTCGGACCCCGCCAACGCTGGATGTGCCGAGCCAGCCCACGCAGCCGCCGGTGCGCGAGGGGGAGCCCTTTGAGATGCCGGGCTGGGTCCAGGCGCTCTGGCAGGCTGTCGTGTACGCCGGGGTGACGTTGCTCGCGCTGTTCCTGCTCAGGGCGCTCTACCGGATGCTGCGCAAGGTCGAACTGCCCCAGACGGACAAGGAGGACACCGACTGGGAGCGGGTCAAGGTCGACCGGTTGGCGGAAGCGGTCG
>NZ_DASRXP010000755.1:0-11616 GCF_035687465.1 Kribbella sp. | reverse complement strand
TGCCGGCGGTGGGGAACGTGGTGCCGAAGGTGATCCCCGGCCCACCCTTCTGACCCGCTGCCGCCTCCTGTGCCGGATGGGTGTGCAGGTAGGCGAGGTCGCCGCTGCGCAGTGACACCAGATGTCCGAAGGCGCCAAGGTAAGGCTGCAGATCGGTGACCGGCTTGCCACCCTTGCTGATGGCGAAGGTCAGCTCGGATTCCTTCCCGGCGATCGGCGTGCCCGCCAGCGTCACGTCGTACCCGTCGATGCTGAAGACGCTCGTCGGCTCGTTCAGCGGAACCGGGATGTAGAGGCCGGACACGTTCACGTCCGTGCCGAGCGTCAGCGTCTCGCCGAGCGCGGTCGGCTGGAAGTCGGTGAACAACCTCCACGTCCCACCCGCTGTGAACGTGAACGGGATGCTCCAGGTGCCACTCGCGTCCCGCGTCGGGTGCACGTGGTGGAACCCGGACAGATCCCGCCGTACGACGATCAGGTGCAGGTCCTTCTCATGGGTCTTCGTGTACTGCGTGACGGGTTTTCCGTCCGGACCCTGGATCGTGAACTTCAGGGTCTCCTGCTTGCCCGGCTGGAAGAACGTGGTCGCCGGGACCAGGGTGTAGTCGGACTGGGACACCGCGAGCCCGGGCGGCTGGGCAGCTGCCGCATCGGCGGTGTGTCCAGTGTCGCCCGCATCTCCGTCGGTCATCCCCGTCATGCCGGTGGAGTCTGGCTGGGCGACCGGGTCGGCTGCCGCGATCGGGTCGACCGCGGAGCCGAGCGCGAAGGCGCCGGCGAAGGCCAGCGCGAGCGCACCGGCGAACGCGCCGAGCCGGAGCGCGACAGCCCCGGTCATGCCGGCGTGCCCGAGGAGGAGGTGGCCAGTTCGTAGCCCGCCTCGTCGACTGCCTCGCGGACAGCGGCCTCCTCGAGACCGGACTCGCTCGTCACGTGCACTGCGGAGGTGCCACCGGCGTTGAGGTCGATGCTGATCTCCTGGACCCCGGTCAGCTTGCTGAGCTCCTCGGTGACGGCGGCGGTGCAGTGCCCGCAGGTCATGCCGTTGACGGAGTAGGTCGTGGTGGTCATGGCAGTGCTCCTTGACTAGTACGTGCGTGGTGGTGGTTCAGCTGCGGACCAGGCGGGCGATGGCGTCGGAGGCCTCGCGGACCTTCTCCTCGGCCTCGGCGCCGCCCTTCTGGGCCGCCTCGACGACACAGTGCGAGAGGTGCTCGTCCAGTAGTTCCAGCGAGAAGGACTGCAGTGCCTTCGTCGCCGCCGACACCTGGGTGAGGATGTCGATGCAGTACTTGTCCTCCTCGACCATCCGCTGCAGGCCGCGGACCTGCCCCTCGATCCGGCGCAGCCGCTTCAGGTGGCTGGCCTTCTCTGCGGTGTAACCGTGCACGTGCTCGTGGTCCTGCTCGGTGGTCATGGCGGTCCTCGTTCCTCTTTGCTGCTACCCCAGGGGGGTATGTCGACGCCCTTAAGGTACCCCCTTGGGGTATCGGATGCAACAAAAGTGGGAGGGTGTGCGTCTCACGGCCCGAGTGGTCGGGTGTGGAGCGGTACCAGGAGAGGGGTGGCATGCCGGAACTGGCGGTCAGTACACGGGGACTGAGAAAGACCTATCGGACTCGACGGGGTAAGCGGGTCGTCGCGGTCCAGGGGCTCGATCTGGACGTGCCCACCGGTGGGGTCCATGGCTTTCTCGGGCCGAACGGTTCCGGCAAGACGACCTCGATCCGGATGCTGCTCGGGCTGGTCCGGGCCGACGCCGGCACCATGACGCTGTTCGACCGGCGGGTCCCCGAGCATCTGCCGGAGGTGGTGTCCCGGGTCGGCGCGATCGTCGAGTCGCCGAAGTTCTTCCCCGCCTTCAGTGGCCGGAAGAATCTCGAGTTGCTGGCCGACGCGATCGGCACCCCGCGCCGGCGGGTGGGCGAAGTACTGGAAGAGACCTCACTCGGTGAGCGGGGCAAGGACCGGTTCAAGAGTTACTCGCTCGGGATGAAGCAGCGGCTCGCGATCGCCGCGACGCTGCTGAAAGAGCCTGAGCTGCTGATCTTCGACGAGCCGACCAACGGACTCGACCCGGCCGGGATCCGGGAGATCCGCGAGACCATGCGCGCCCTCGGCGAGCAGGGCCGGACCGTGCTGGTGAGCAGCCACATCCTGGCCGAGGTGGAGCAGGTGGCCGACACCGTCTCGATCATCGGCCACGGCCGGTTGCTTGCCTCCGGCACCGTCGCCGAGGTGATCGGCGGCACGGCCAAGGGCACGGTCAAGGTCGCTGTCGACGACCATGACAGAGCGACCCGGATCCTGACCTCGGCCGGTCTGACAGTGCGTGCTGACGGCAACTATCTGCTGGTGGACGGCGCGGAGCATCCATCCGACGTGACGAGACGCCTTGCCCAGCAGGAGTTGTACGTCTCCGAACTGATCCCGGTCCGCGCCGACCTGGAGTCCGTGTTCCTCGAGCTCACCGCCGACGAGGGCCTGGGAGGCGACCGATGATCCGCCTGACCAGCGTAGAGCTACGCCGGCTGATCGCCCGCCGGTTGACCGTGGTCGGCGTCGCCGCGGTTCTGTTGATCACGGCCTTCCTGTTGTTCGCCACCTGGCGGAACTCCCAGCCGCTGACGGCCGCGGAGCAACAGCAGAACCAGGTCATCTTCGAGCAGATCCACAAGGACTGGGAGCTCCACGGCGAGGAGAACCAGGCGCAGTGCGAGAAGGACTGGGAGTCGCAACCCGATCCGAAGCCGACGCTCGAGGAGATGTGCAATTACACCGAGCCGAAGCTGGAGGATTTCGGTCGGCCGAAGACGGTCTTCACCGAAGTGATTCCCGATCTGTTGCTCGGATCCTCCTACCTGCTCGCGTTCGCGGGCTTCCTGATCGGCGCGAGCTTCCTCGGTGCCGAGTTCAGCAGCGGCGCGATCAGCAACTGGCTCACGTTCGAGCCACGCCGCCTACGGGTCTACGGCAGCAAGCTCCTCGCCCTCGCGGTTGGCATGATCCCGCTCGCGGTCGTGGTGCTGGCCTTGGTGCTGGGCGGCACCTTCCTGATCATCGACCACCTGGGAACCACGGCTGGTACGACGGGCAAGGCGTGGGGTGATCTCACCGAAACGGCGGGCCGGGCGGTGCTGCTGGCCGCCGCGGCGGCCGCATTGGGCGGAGTCGTGGGATCGCTGTTGCGCCATACGGCCGCGGCGATCGGTGTAGCGATGGGGTATGTCGTACTGGTCGAAGCGGTGTTCGGGGGATTCTTGACGACGGCCCAGCCGTGGCTCATCAGGATCAACTTCGACGCCTGGGTCAAGCACGGTACGACGTACTTCGTGGACAAGTGTCAGACCAGCGTCGACGGCGGCTACTTCTGCGAGACGGTCGAGAAGACCGTCTCCTTCGAGCACGGCGCCTGGTACCTGGCGGTCATTACCGTGCTCCTGATCGCAGCCGGCGCCGGCGCCTTCTATCGGCGCGACGTCAACTGACAAACGCCGGCCCCGGGTGGACGAACCACCCGGGGCCGGCGTACGTAGTACTGGATCCTGATCAGGTCAGGCGATCAGGCGCTCCTCGGTGGAAGTCGAGAACAGGTGCAGCTTGTCCGGCTCGGCGGCCAGGTGGATGGTCGAACCCTTCTCGACCTTCATCCGGGCGTCGATCCGGGCGACGATCTGCTGGTGCTCGCTGTTGTGCTCGGCGGTGCCGTAGAGGAACGCGTCGGCGCCGAGCTCCTCGATCACGGCCACCTTCACCGGGAGACCGTTGTCGGAGACCTTGAAGGCCTCCGGGCGGACGCCCAGCGTCAGGGTCTTGTCGTTGCCGGCCTTGGCCAGGATGGCGCGCTCGACCGGCACGATGTAGTCGCCCAGCTTGGCGCCGCCGTCGACCAGGTCCGCGTCCAGCAGGTTCATCGCGGGCGAGCCGATGAAGCCGGCCACGAACTTGTTCTTCGGCGCGTCGTACAGGTTCAGCGGGGTGTCGACCTGCTGGAGCAGACCGTCCTTGAGGACCGCTACCCGGTCGCCCATCGTCATGGCCTCGACCTGGTCGTGGGTGACGTAGACGGTGGTGACCCCGAGGCGCTGCTGCAGCTCGGCGATCTGGGTGCGGGTCTGGACCCGGAGCTTGGCGTCGAGGTTCGACAGTGGTTCGTCCATCAGGAAGACCTGCGGGTTACGCACGATGGCGCGACCCATCGCGACGCGCTGACGCTGACCACCGGACAGCGCCTTCGGCTTGCGGTCCAGGTAGTCCTCCAGGCCGAGCAGCTTCGCTGCCTCCATCACGCGCTTCGCGCGGTCTTCCTTGGAGACACCCTGCATCTTCAGCGCGAAGCCCATGTTGTCCGCGACGGACATGTGCGGGTAGAGCGCGTAGTTCTGGAACACCATCGCGATGTCGCGCTCTTTCGGCGGACGGTGCGTGACGTCGCGGTCGCCGATGTAGATGGATCCCTCGTTGACCTCTTCGAGGCCGGCGAGCATCCGGAGCGAGGTGGACTTGCCACAACCTGACGGGCCGACGAGGACCATGAACTCGCCGTCCTCGATCTCGAGGTTGAGCTTGTCGACGGCGGGGGCTTCGGTTCCCGGGTAGACCCGGGTTGCCGACTTGAACGAGACAGTAGCCATGACGAAACCTTCCTTCACCGGCAGGAACGTGCCGGACGATCCGAGTAAAGGCCCCCGGGCGGGGGTGCGCCCATCCTGACCTGACCGGCAGCTCCTGACAAGGTGTACGCCAGAAGAGATGTCCGTACTGTTCAGGTTCTGGACACCTGTACGCAGCGTGAGCCTGCAAGTTCTTGCAGGTTCTTGCTGCAAGGTGACCAGGCGGTGGGTAGGGTGCGCCCGTGAGCAGCAGAGCGAGGCTGGCGGACATCGCGGTCAAGGCGGGGGTCAGTGAGGCGACGGTCTCGCGGGTACTGAACGGCAGACCCGGGGTCGCCGACGAGACCAGACAGGCGGTCCTGACCGCGTTGGACGTGCTCGGGTTCGAGCGCCCGACCCGGTTGCGCCGCCGCTCGGCCGGCCTGATCGGGCTGGTGATGCCGGAGCTGATCAACCCGATCTTCCCCGCGTTCGCCCAGGTGATCGAGTCCGCGCTCTCGCAGCGCGGCTTCACCCCGGTGCTGTGCACGCAGTCTCCTTCCGGCGCCACCGAGGAGGAGTACGTCGAGATGCTCCTCGAGCGCGGGGTGTCCGGCATCATCTTCGTGTCCGGCCTGCACGCAGACACCGGCGCCGACCACGCCCGGTACCAGGCCCTGGTCGAGCGGAATCTCCCAGTGGTCTTCGTGAACGGCTGGCTCCCCGGGGTCGATGCCCCGTTCATCTCGTCCGACGAGTCGGCCGCGATGGAGCTGGCGGTCTCGCATCTGGTTGCCCTCGGCCACCGCCGGATCGGGTTCGCGTCCGGGCCGGAGCGGTTCATCGTGGTGCAGCGGAAGCTGGCCGGCTACCGAACCGCGATGAAGGCCCAGCTCGGGTTGAGTGACGCGGACCTGGACGAGTTGGTCGAGCTGAGCATGTTCGGAGTCGAAGGTGGTGCGGCGGCGGCCCAGCGGTTGCTCGACGTCGGCGTCAGCGCGGTGGTCTGTGGCTCCGACATGATGGCGCTCGGCGTGATCCGCGCCGCCCGTCAGCGGGGCCTCGCGGTCCCGGCCGAGATCTCGGTGGTGGGTTATGACGACGCCCCGATGATGGAGTTCACGGACCCCCCGATGACCACGGTTCGCCAGCCGGTCCAGGCGATGGGCCTGGCAGCGGTCCAGTCACTCCTGGAAGAGGTCCGCGGCCACGCCACTCCTCACACCGAATTTCTCTTCCGCCCCGAACTCGTCGTCCGCGGCACTACGGGCCCCCACGCCCGCTAGCTCAGAACTCCGGCCCGGAGCCGTCCCCTGCAAAGGCGGTCCGAGCCGGAGAGTTCTGGGGGCTTCTACTTAGAGGTGTGGAAGGCGGCCTGGCCGAGGCTGGTGAGGCCGTTGGCCCAGAGCTGGTTGACGCGGGCGCGCTCGTTGGCGTCCGGGTTGGGGTTGGTGCAGGACGGGCCGGGGCCGCCGCCGGACATCAGTTCGCTGCACGGGCCGGAGTAGTGGTCCGGCAGACCGAGCACGTGCCCGGTCTCGTGGGCGGTGATCCGGGTCGGGTCGTACTGCTGAGCCTGCGCGTAGTCCAGGAAGATGTAGCCGCTGCCGTGGCCGTCGGTGGACGCGTACGAACCGCGCGGGTCGTTGCCCTCGGTGTAGTAGAAGTCGTAGTTGCTGCCCTCGACGAGGTGCACGTTGCTGACCGAGGAGTTCCAGATCGAGGTACTGGAGTTGATCTGGGACTGGAAGGTGGGCGCGTCGACCGCGTAGGTGACTGTGACCGCGGCGACTTTGTTGCCGGCCTTGGCCTGCTTCGCGCGGGCGGACTTCATCACCGCGTCGTAGAAGGCCTTGGTGGCGGCCTCGTCCTGGGGCGAACCGGTGTACGCGGCGACCGTGGACGAGGTGGCGGGAGCCTGCGCCGTGGGGGCGGCGGCGAAGGCGGGGACTGCCAGGGCTGCCGCGGCGAGCGCGGCAAGCGAAGTCAGGATGCGGCGATGGGACATGGGAGGGCCTCACTCCGGATCTGTGGCGGAAAGCGACCAGCGGATTACTGTTCGCTACAGACCGGGATGTTGCCAAGGCTTGAAGAAATGCACACCAGATCGGGAAAAAGGCAGGGGTTAACCCTCGTTGGCCGGTGCCGGGCCTATGCCGCTCATAACTCGCCGGGTATGCCGACGTTCAGGATCCGGGCACCGGGACCGCGGTCGGCCAAACGGTCGTTCTTGTTGTAGAGGTTGCAGCGCTGCAGGCTGAGACAGCCGCAGCCGATGCAGTCGTCCAGGTCGTCGCGGAGTCGCTCGAGTTCGGAGATCCGCTGGTCGAGACGGCTGCGCCAGGACTTGGACAGCCGGCTCCAGTCGGCGCGGGTCGGCGTCCGGTCCTCCGGCAACGAATCCAGAGCGGCCTTGATCTCGGCCAGGGCGAGCCCGACGCGCTGCGCTGCCTGGACGAAGGCGATCCGCCGGAGCGTGCTGCGCTGGTACTGCCGCTGGTTGCCCGCGGTCCGTCTCGAGGCGATCAACCCCTGGTCCTCGTAGAACCGCAAGGCCGAAGCCGCGACCCCCGACCGGCCGGCGATCTCCCCGATCGACAGCCAATGATCCTTGCTCGGAATGGTCTCATCCGCCATACCGCCACCCTAGAACCGCCACACAAGAGCTAAACCGAACTTGAGCCCTCCCGGTGCCTTGGGCAAGGGGAACCCGGGGCTGGGCGGACCCGCAGCACTCACCAACTTGCTCGGGTCGGGGTTGCCCACAGGTCACCGCGCCCGCGGTCGGCGATGTCTCGTGCGCTGGTGACGGTTGGATAGTGCTGGAGGTCCGGGAGGGGGTGGCGTGCGGCCTGGTGGGCCGGTGAATGGTGAGTACCGGGGCTGGGTGGTTGTACGCCGGTTGGTGGTGGTGGTCAAGGGGTGGGGCTGGACGGGGTATACTTTTCGTCGTCGGTGCGCGAGTCGCGTCACCAGAGCATTTCCCAGGCGCTCCGACCCGTCGGTTTCGGCAACCCGCTGATGATTCCCCGGCGACATGGGTGCAACGCGATAGCACCCGCAGGTCGATGCCAATCTCCTGCCTTGCACGCCAGATCCGGCCACTTTTCGTGGCCGGCACTTGCGTGCGGCTCCGATACGGCATTGAGCCGTGACGTTGAGAGAGAGTTTGCGTGTCCCAGCACCACCAGGACCAGTATGTGCCCGCTGACGGCAACGAGGCCGCCGACCGGGTGAAGAAGCCGCGCCACAAGAAGTTCCAGACCCAGTCGTACGGCGAGCGAATGGCCGCCGAGCTGGACGCACCGACCACGCCCGGCACGGACCGCAGTTCGGCCCGGGTCGAGAAGGTGGCCGTCGAGCGCACCCCCGAGCGCCGCGGCGGCCCGTCGCAGTACTCCGACCGTGGCAGCCGTGGCGAGCGCCGCGACGCCCCGTCGCGCGACAACGACCGCCCGGTCCGCGGCTACCGCGCCGCCGAGCGGACGAACTCGTCGCGCACCGAGCGCCCGCAGAACAGCACGTACTCGCAGAACCGCACCAGCCCGCAATCCCGTCCTACCTCGGAGAGCCGTACCACGTCTGACAGCCGCACCACCTCGTCATACCCGAAGAGCTCGTACCAGAAGAGCTCGTACGACCGGGGCCCCGCCGACAAGCCTGCCTACCGCAACGACCGGGACAGCCGTGGTTTCGACCGCGACCCCCGCACTGAGCGCGGTGTCGAGCGCAACGATCGGGGCGACCGTTCCTACGACCGCCCCGAGCGCAAGTTCGAGCAGCGCGAGCGCCCGGTGCGGGCGCAGGTCGAGGCGCCGGTGGACCTCGGCGAGGTTGCCGAGGGCAATGGGTTCGCCGCGCTCGGCTTGGCGCCGCGGCTGGTGCAGCGGATGGCTCGCGACGGCATCACCACGCCGTTCCCGATCCAGACCGCGACCATCCCGGACGCACTGGCCGGCCGGGACGTGCTCGGCCGTGGTCAGACCGGTTCCGGCAAGACCCTCGGGTTCGGCCTGCCGACGCTGATGCGGCTGGCCGGTGGCCACACCGAGTCGCGCCGTCCGCGCGGCATGGTGCTGGTGCCGACCCGCGAGCTCGCCATGCAGGTGCACGACGCGCTCGAGCCGCTCGCCCACGTGATGGGTGTCTCGATCAAGCTGATCGCGGGCGGCCTGCCCTACCCGAAGCAGATCGACGCGCTGCGCCGTGGCGTCGACCTGCTGATCGCCACCCCCGGCCGGTTGATCGACCTGTGTGAGCAGGGCGCTGCCGACCTGGGCGCGGTCGAGGTCGCCGTCCTCGACGAGGCCGACCACATGTGCGACATGGGCTTCATGCCGGCGGTCACCACGCTGCTCGACATGACCCCGGCCGGAGGCCAGCGGCTGCTGTTCTCCGCCACCCTCGACGGTGACGTCGACACCATCGTGAAGACCTACCTGAAGGACCCGGTCACGCACTCGACCGACTCCGCCCAGGCCGCGGTCACCACGATGGAGCACCACCTGCTCGTGATCGAGCCGGCGCACAAGCAGTCGCTGACGGCCGAGCTGGCCAGCCGCGACGGCCGCACCATCGTGTTCGTCCGCACCAAGCTGGGCGCCGACCGCGTCGCCACCCAGCTGCGCGACCGTGGCGTGATGGCCGCGGCGCTGCACGGTGGTCTGACCCAGGGCGCCCGCAACCGGACGCTCGACCAGTTCAAGGACGGTTCGGTTCCGGTCCTGGTCGCCACGGATGTCGCAGCTCGCGGGATCCACGTCGACGACGTCGGCCTGGTTGTTCAGGCTGACCCGCCGGCCGAGCACAAGGACTACCTGCACCGCGCAGGCCGTACTGCGCGCGCCGGTGGCAAGGGTGCCGTCGTCACGCTGGTACTGCCGCACCAGCGCCGCGGCATGATGCGCCTCGCCGAGTCGGCCGGGGTCAACACCGAGCCGGTCCGGGTTCGTCCGGGCGACGAGGTCGTGACCGATCTGACTGGTGGCACGAAGCCGTCCGGCTACCCGGTCAAGCTGCCGGCCCCCAAGCCGCAGCGTGGCAGCGGTGGCTTCAACAAGGGTGGCAAGCGCTTCGGTGGCAGCCGTCCGAGCCGCGGTGGGAGCTACGAGGGTCGCAGCAGCGGTGGCAGCCGCCGTCCGGAGCGTTCCGGCAGCGGCCCGCGCCGTACGGAAGGCAACCGCTACGAAGGCGGCAAGTCCTACCAGCGCTGACAAGTAAGTTCGATAGCGAAGCCCCCGGTGTGAACCGGGGGCTTCGCTGTTTCTGCAAGGCTCAGGCGGTAAGGATAGTGGTCAGGCGGAGCAGGATGATCTCGAGCTCGACGGCGTCGAGCGGGACCAGTTCGAGGACGAGCTCATTGTCGGCCAAGCGGTCCGTCATCACGTAGATCGGTGGGTCCCCGGCCTCCAGCTCGGTGGCCACCTTCGCGGCATCGCCATCGACCTTCAGGAGCGCGCGGGACAACGGTAGCCCGGTCGGATCGGGCAGGACCTCGGCCGCGATCCCAGGGAGCTCATCGGCAGCTCGCACGAACGAGGTCACCTTCGCCGCCTGGTCGGCCTCCCACTTCGCGCGGTCCATGGCCTGCCATTCCTCCAACGCGGCCAGTACTCCGACGACGGCTTCCTTCGTCGCCTTCATCCCGCGGCCGATGCCCTTCTCCTGCGCCCGAACCGCCTGCACAAGTTGCCGCGTCCCGGCAACCAACCCCGCGGTCGGCGACGCCAGATACTTCTGTCCGCTGATCAACACGAGATCCGCACCTGTGGCGAGTAGGTCGGCGGTCCGAGGGAACTGAGCTGCGCCATCGATGATCGCGGGAACTCCGCGTCGATGCGCTGCCCGTACTGCGGCGGTCAGATCCAGCGGTTCACCAGTGGTCAGCCGCGACGACACCAGCAGCAGACAAGTAACGTCCGGCCCGTCCAGTTCCTCGTCCAGATCGTCAATGCTGCAACGGTTTTCGTCCCCTGCCAGGGCCACGCGCGCCCCGGCCAGCCGTACGGCCTGCAGGTTCGACTGCCCGTAGTTGATCGCATGACCGGCGGGCAGCACGACCCGGTTGTGCATATCCGTTGCATCCGGCAACTTTGCGATTCGGTCCGAGTTAGTGCCTGCCATCGCAGCCGCCACCGCGATGGTGATCGCCGCGGCCGTGCAGTGAACGACAGCGCCGGCCTGAGCTCCCGTGGCGTGCGCGATCGCCTCACTGGCGCGATCGCCGAGCTCTTCCATCACGAAGAACTCGGGCAAAGCCTCCGCAACCGCCGCCGCCACCCCAGGCGAAGACCGCGAGACCCCCAACGGCGTGAACGTCCCGCGCGCGTTGACCACCCCAGCCAACCGATGCCGCTCATGGATGCTCATGGTGCTGATCACCCTAATGGCCCTGAGCGTCCGACTGCCATGGCTCCGTCACTAAAAGTTGCCATCGAGGGGTGTTCAAGCCGAGGAAACCTTCCTGGCCGGTGCCGGGCTATTGTCTGCCGGTGAACAAGAGTCGGTGGGGCCGTCGGTGGACCCGATGGCGGCGGAGAACCGGGTGGTCCTGCAGAACCCGCTCTACCAGGTCGGCCGCATCCCTGCATCGCGGTGCAAGGAGCCGACGACCCGCCCGACCTCGGTGGTGAAAGTGAAGGCCTACTACACCGAGTTCGTCAGCTGCCTGAACAAGGCCTGGGCGCCGGTGATCCGCAAGGCGGGCTTCGAGTTCCAGGGCCCGAAGCTGCAGGTCTCTTCCGGCCCCTTGGCAGACAAGGCGTTCTGCGACATCAGGTCTTCGGCGGTGTATTGCAACGGCACCATCTACATGCACGCCGACTTCGACCTGAAGAACCAGCGCATCCATGACCCGCTCTGGACTCGCACGACGATGGCCTTCCTGATCGCGCACGAGTACGGGCACCACGTCCAGGCGATGACCGGGATCCTCGGGGCGTCCGCGACCCGGGAGGACTACATCAACGGCGTCGACGAGCACTTGGCTGAGAGCAGGCGGCGGGAACTGCAGGCCTCGTGCTTG
>NZ_DASRXP010000754.1:0-4694 GCF_035687465.1 Kribbella sp. | reverse complement strand
GAACGTGCTGTCGCAGTGCGACAACCTGATGCTGATGCGGATGAACTCCGCGGCGGACCTCGAGTTCCTGCGGACGGTGTTCTCGTTCGTGCCCGCCGGTCTGCTCGATCGGGTGCCGACGTTCCTGCAGGGTCATGCACTGATTGCCGGCAAGATCATGCCGCAGGCCGGCTACGTACGCTTCGGTGGGCGAACGGCCGAGGAAGGCGGTGCGGACATCCCAACCTCCTGGGCGGCCTCTCAGTGAGGGCTGGAGCTGTTCGGCCATCTCTGCCTCACACGTCTACGGTGTCGCGCGAGAGTCCGCTGCGCTGACCGAACTGTTCGAGGTAGGCGACGAGCACGTGGTGGAGCCGATCCGCGCCGCGGATCCGCTGGTCCGGGATCACCAGATCGGGCGGAGCGAGGAGGAAGGCCCGTCCCTGCCACCCACCGAGTCCCCCGTGACAGCCGACCAGCCCCTCGAACGCGGCGACCTCTCCGGTGTCGGAGTCGACAGCACTGTTGACGTACAGATCAGGTGCCTCGGGCATCGACACCGCTCGCAGCAGATCTGCCGAAACCAGCGGCCCGTACGGAACGAGCGGATCTTCACCTGTCACCTTCAGGTCGGACAGCCGGTGAACACCCGACGGCCCGACCACCAGCGGCCCGTGCTCGGCGCTCATCACCGCGACGAAGCTGATCCCGACGTGGTTCACCAGCCCCGGGATGAGGGCCGGCCAGCGACCGGTGATCTCCTCCATGGTCAGCCGCCGTTCCTCAGCGGCATACACCAGGCCGAGGTTGCCCGACCCGAGGACGACCAGCTCCGAGCCGGCGGTGACCGTCGGCGGTGCGGAGCGGCGCTCTACTCGCAGCGCGGCGTCGTGAACAGCCCGCCCCCTGCTGGAGTCGACACCCGCCAGGTCGGCCAGGAGGCCGTTCAATCGCCCCCAGCCCTCGACCGACTGCTCGACGGCCTCGACCTCCGCGGCGGTCAGCTGCGAACAAAGGCCCGCGAGATCAACGCCGTACCGATCCGCGAAGATCGCGCCCTGGGACTGGCCGTGATCGGACAGGATGACCAGCCGGTACGGCCTTGGCGCTGCCGCGGCGACAGCCTCCAGACAGGCCAGCACGTGATCGAGCCGATCCAGCGCGGCCAGCGACTCCGGCCGCGAGGCGCCGGCGTGGTGCGCCACCTCGTCGTAGTCGACGTAATCGACATACACGGCCCGCGTCCCACGAATCATCTCCTCAGCCACCAGAGCGGTGTTCAGGTCCCGCAGTACGACGTTCGTGACCGCGCGCATCCCGGCGAACAGCCAGCCGCGGTGTCCTCTCGGGCGAACGTCGCGGCGTCTTTGCCGCCGCGCCTCGAACCTCTCCCGGCCGATCTCCGCGACCGCGCCGAACAAGCTGCCCGCGAACCCGTCCGGCCTGGCCAGGTACCAGGCGACGCGGCGCCGCGTGTCAGCGGAACCACGGGTGAGCTCCAGCCTGCTCATCGTCAACAGAGCCCGGTCGGCGTCACCGCTGAAGAGGTTGGAGATGCTCACGCCACCGTCGGCCAGCAGACCCCGGCCGTTGGAGGCGCGGCGCTCGATCTCGGCAGCGTCGGCGGCCCGGTTGCTGACCAGCACCCGTCCGAGAGCCCGGTCGTACCAGCGGAACGCGGGTACTCCGTCGATGCGGCCATGCAGGATCCCCAGCTGGCTTGCCGGCGTGGTCGGCGGCAGTACCGGGGTCCACTCGACCAGGCGGTATCCCCCATCGCGGATCCAGCGCCCGACGGTGGGGAGCGTGGCGGCCAGCACCTGCCAGCGCAGTACTGGAAAGGGCACGCCGTCCAACTGGACGAAGATGACGCCAGGGGACTCGGGATCGTCGACCGGCTGACGCCGACTCCGGGTCCGGCGTACGAGGGCGGCGGTGAAGGCCTCTGGCGTACCGGACGTGCACAGCCACGCCACCATCGTCGCCGCGGCCGCCGCGATCCAGGCGGCCGCGAGCACGACCCAGAACGAGTCGGCCTCGACTCCTGGGATCAGCGTTAGCGCCAGTGTCAGGACCACTGCCTGTCCGAGCACTGCCAGCAGCAGTACCGCGATCCATCCCACTGCCGCACTAGCGGCGACCAGCAGCGGGCGCACCAGCGCTCCGACCAGTACCGTCGCCGCGGCCGAAAGCACCAACTGCAGGAACGAGGTGAACCGGAAGCCGGGAAGCACAGCCGCGGCGAAGGCCAGGGCCAGCGCCGAGGTGACGCAGGCGGCAACGATCCGACCGAGATCGCCGGTGCGGACCAGTGGAGTGGACACGGCGGCCGGGCCGTCAGGTGCGGATCGCGCGCGGACGCGTCAGCGCCCAGATGATCCACACGTCGAGGGCGATCAGCAGGAGCGACCAGAACGGCGCGTAGGGAATGAAGAAGAAGTTGTCGATCGCGCTCAGCACCGTCAGGACGAGCGCGACCGCGGCCGCCCACACCGCCCGGGAGAACAGACCGACGCCGGCCGCGACGACACCCAGGCCCAGCACCAGGTGGATCCATCCCCAGGCGGTGATGTCCAGATCGAACGCGTAGCCCCGGACGAGCACGAAGTACTCGTCGTTCAGGATCGCGGCGAGTCCGGCGATCACATGGAAGGCGCCCACCATCAGCATCATCGTGGCGGCGAAGGCGACTCCGCTCATCGCCCAACCCGAGTCGGCCTGCGACTCGACAGTGCGGTTCTGGGTCATCTGGGGTTCACCCCTCCTGCTTGTCGCTCGACGGACGTCGAGTGCCGTCGAGACTAGGACCGCACGGACCGGCGGCGCGTCACCCTTGGCGGACGACGTCTCGTGCCGGTCCTCGGTGGTGACTAGTGGGTCACGGCGGCCTTCAAGAGGACGATCAGCAAGCCCAGCGCGAGATTGATGACGCCCACGGCGACCATGCGGCCCCTGGTCGCGCCTGCCTTGGCGGCGACGTAGAGCGCCCATCCCAGTTGAGATCCCACCGCCACCGCGAGCGCCAGCCAGGCAGCGCCGGCGTCCGACAGGCCGAGCAGCGCACCGATGGCGACTGCCGCGGCGGGAGGTACGGCGGCCTGCACGATCGGCCACTCCCGCCTGGCGGCGGCGCGGAACTCCCTCGGGTTCAGCAGCGTCCCTGTCGATCGCTCCCCGACCAGATGGGCATACACATGGGCCAGCCAGAACACCACGCCGGTCGCGAGCAGTACTGCGATCAACTCGCCCGGGCGCGGAGGCTCCTGGCCCGGACCGGTGCCGGCCACGACCGATGCCGCCAGCAGAGACCCGTAGATCGCCCCCGCGTAGTCAGACGGTTGCCGTTCCTGGTCTGCTCTGGGCGAACCGATACTCGACCCGTCACTCATTCGGCCTCCTTCGCAGGGCCGCTCCGTCTCGTCAACCGGCCATGCGCCGACCGGGGGAATCAGTGGCAGCCTCTCGCAGCGGCCTACCGATCGCCTCACCCCGACCGGATGACACGGTCCCGGATCGGACCCGAATCCGTGGATCGGGCGAAGGTTCATCCGGGGTGGGTGATGCCGCTCAGCACGATCTGAGCGATCTTCGAAGCCCGGGTGAGTCGGGAGAGGGAGGTTGCGACGATGTCCGCAGGCTCCACGGACTCCCCCGACGGCCAGGTTCCGGCGGCCGGCTCGACGCCTGCCTGGGGGCTGCCGCGCGGCGTTGTCGTCCTCCTCGGGACCGCCGCCGCAGTCTTGACGGCCGCCGGACTGCGCAGCTTCGCGGGTGTGATCGGGCCGGTCTTCCTCGCGCTCGTACTGACGATCGCCGTCAGTCCACTGCGCCGGCTGCTGGTCAGGCGAGGAGTCAAGAGGTGGCTTTCGGCGCTGATCGCACTCGTGGTCGTGAACGTCTTCCTGCTCGGAATGGCAGCGGCCCTGGCCTTCTCGGTCGCCAAGCTGGCGACCCTGCTGCCGACCTATGAGGACAAGTTCGCCGACCTGGTCGACGATGCCCGTGGCTGGCTGGCCAACCTGGGCGTTGGCGACGACCAGCTCCAGGCCGCCCTGCAGCAGATCGACCTCGGGAAGTTCTTCGACGTCCTGCAGGGCTGGCTGACCGGACTCCTCGGGGTCGTCTCGAATCTGGGGTTCATCATCATCGTCTTGTTCTTCATGGGCATCGACGCCGCCGCCTTCTCGGACCGCCTCCGCGAGGCGATGCGGATCAGGCCGGACATCACCACCGCCCTGACCGGCTTCGCGCGCGGTACGACGCGGTACCTGGTCGTCTCCACCGTCTTCGGACTGATCGTCGCGGTGTTCGACGTCGGGGTCCTCTACCTGCTGGACATCCCGCTGCCCTGGCTGTGGGGCCTGCTCGCCTTCATCACCAACTACATCCCGAACGTCGGGTTCTTCATCGGGGTCGTCCCGCCCGCGCTGCTGGGTCTCCTCGACCAGGGCTGGGCGACCTTGCTGTGGGTGATCGTGGCCTACAGCATCATCAACTTCATCATCCAGTCGATCATCCAGCCGAAGGTCGTCGGGGAGGCGGTGGGCCTGTCCACGACGCTCACCTTCCTGTCCCTGGTCTTCTGGGCCTGGATCCTCGGCCCGCTGGGCGCAGTACTGGCCATCCCCCTGTCGCTCCTGGTCAAAGCCCTGCTGCTGGACGCCGATCCCTCCACCCGCTGGCTGGGCGGCCTCATCTCAGGCGACCAACTCCCC
>NZ_DASRXP010000753.1:0-2446 GCF_035687465.1 Kribbella sp. | reverse complement strand
CGCGGCGGCGGTATGGGTCCTACGGTCTGGATAGACCGGTGGCAGGTGGTTAGAGGCGCTGAGGGATCAGCAGCGAAAGATCTGCAAACTGATGGGCGTCGGCGGCCGCTGGATGCTTCGCGTCCGGTGGTCGCGGGCCAGCTGGGAATGAACCGTGTCGCTGGGCGCTGTGAGGCCCACCGAGATCGCTTTGTCGGGCGATGCGGGAGCTGGGGACGTCAATTGCAAGGCCGAGATGGGGAGGCCGATCTGCTCAGCGTCGTTCTCCGGTGCGTGTTCAGGAGAGCGGGCCGGTGAGAACTCACGCCACTCGGTCCCATCCAGCCGTTCCGCGGTTCGCTCGATCGAGACGATGGGTGCAGCCGCGGTGTGTGGCAGGGCGTTGTGCAGAAACAGGGCAGACAGCAGCATCGTCGCGATGGCGAGTACTGCGCGTCCCATGGTTCCTTCCCCGTGGAGTGATGCCGCTCTATGGCTAAACGTCACCATCTGCAGGTGAGTTCCCCACACGATGTGACGATCTGCACTAGTTTCGCATGTTTGCACTAGGCAAGGGTTTGGCTCAACCGCCCAGTTCGCCTAGCACATAGATGATCAGGAAGCCCAGGAAGAACATGGCCGATAGCAACGGTGTCTCGGCTTCCTCGTGCGCCTCAACGAGGAGTTCCTCAACAGCGAGATACAACAAGGCCGCGGCGCCAAAGGCCAACCCTGCGGCCAGGATGCTGCCACCGGCTTGTCCGAGTAGGGCGGCGCCACCGACCGCGCCCACCGCTGTCGCTAGGCCGAGGCCAGTGCAGATCGCGACTGCGCGACGGGCGCTGAGGCCGCGATCGGCCAGTTCACCGGCCACCGACACGGTGAGGAACAGAATCTCGAGCGTCAAGGCTATGGTCAGGATGATTCCGGTCTTGGACCCGATGGCCACGCCGAGGCCCACGAGCAGCCCGTCGAGCAGTAGGTCGATGCCGACAGTGACGAGCAAGCCCAACGGCAGGAGCGCAACCCACGCTCGGGACGCCTTGGCGGAGCCTGCTGATGTCGCGGTCCGGGCCTCTAGCTTCCGGCCCATCGCTGCAAGGATCAGCAGCAAGGTAACGCCGGATGCGAAGCCACCAACCGCCGAGCGGAGGTGGCCTTGTTCTCGTAGATCAGGCATGACCTCTCCGACCAACGCCGCGATCACAACGCCAGCCGCGAAATGCTGAACACCACTCACTACTCGAGCACCTGGGCGACGGATCGCGGCGACCGTCGAGCCTGACGCGGCAGCCACCACGGGAAAGGTGACGAGCACGGCCGCCTGCCCGACGACGCTCACGACTGTGACCGCCCGTCGCCGCGACTAGACCTCGTCAGAGCGGTGCCTCTTCTCGCCACATTCACGGCTTCTGTCCTTTCACGGAAACCTCCAGAGCGACACAGTCAGCATTAATTACGCCGCGGTCAACAAGGTAGACCGGGCAGGGCTCAGGTGCGTCCGTACCGGAAGTGCAAAAGCAGGATGGTGAGCCCGGCACCGAGGACGATGCCCACCGGAAGGAAGAACGGGATGCCCAGCCAGCTGCCCATAGGGAACTGTCTGGGACTCGGAGCGCACTGCATCGTCAGTGCGGATCGGCGACGATGAGCTTGGCGACGAGTTTGCCGCTGTCCTGGGTTGCGACCTCGAACGTGCCTTTCGTGTCGGCTGTGAAGATGACGTAGGCGGGGGTGCCTGGCTTCATTTCGACGGTCTTGTCGTAACCGCGAATCTGCAGGGACTCGGCCACATCGCTGATGCCCTCGATCTTGACCCGCTGCCCGACGGAGGCATAGACGGGCAGCGCAGTCGGGTCGACCTTGCCATCAGCGATCCGCACCGAAAGGGTCACCTCGGTGTAGTCCGCCTGCGGTGGTTTAGCGGGCATCGTCTTCTCGGCTGCAGCCGGACTTGCCGGGCTGACCGTCGGTGAGGTTGAAGGGGTGGTAGCTGAGGCCAGTGTCGGGGCCGATTCGCTGCTGGACGCATTGTCACCCGAGCCGCTACAGGCGGTCAGGGCCAGCAGCACCCCAACAGCCGCAATCGTGGAGATCTGTTTGGTGCGGTGCATTCGACGACGATCTTTCTGGGGAGGTGATGGCTTGGAGCCGGTCGGGGGTTCAGCCGGCGTTCGGTTCGGGGGAGTTGGTGGAGGGATACAGATCGGTGAACTCCTTGACTGCGGCGCCGCTGATGTCACCGCAGAACTGCCGGTAGCCTTTCTGAGCGGCCGGCTCGCCGCCACCCCAGTGCGACAAAGCAAAATCTTTCCCCGCCGGCCAGGCCGGCCCGCCGTCACCACTCTTGTATGGTGCGGCGACAAACTTGCCGCTCAGATCGGCTGAACTGTACGTCTTAGCGATCTGCTCGACTGTGTCGATCTTTGCTTTGTCGCTTGCTACCGATTCGCGGTACCACAAGATG
>NZ_DASRXP010000752.1:0-5505 GCF_035687465.1 Kribbella sp. | reverse complement strand
GGTGTCGATCGCGGAGGCGATGTCGCCGACGGTGTAGGACGAGGTGTTGGTGGCCAACCAGACGGTTTTGGGCAGCGCACCGTCGAGGCGTCGAAGGACAGCGTGTTTGATCTTGAGATCTTCGGCCACCGCCTCGATGATCAGATCGCAGTCGCAGACATCGGCGATGTCTTTGGTCACGTGGACATTCGCCAGCGCGGCGGCGGTCGCTTCATCGAGGCGGCCGCGCTGAACCGCGCGAGCCACACTGCGTTGCAGGGCGCCGCGCGCCCTCTCCAACGAGTCCTCGCTGCGGCCCAATAGCGTCGTTTGCACACCCGCTTTCGCGAAGCACTCGGCGATGCCGGTGGCCATCAGTCCTGTACCAACGACCGCGACTCGTCCCGACCACGCAATTGCGGTATCGAACGCCGACGGCGGGCCCGGCTCTGGCGCGGCGACCTCGCCGCGCGCTGCGAGCAGCTCGAACGGGCCGGCCGGGTGCCCAGCGCCCAACCGCATCGCGGTATCGATGTCGGCTGCAGACGCGAAGCCGCGGACCGCCATGTCGATGGCATCGTCAAATAGGCCGCGCAGCAGTGCCGGTGCGACTGTTGCGGCTTGAGGGGTGCTAGTCATAGGGTTCCTTTTCTACCGTCTGGAAGGTAGACTAGCAACCAGTCATCTCATGTCAACCGTTAGATCAGACAGACTTAAGTAGGAAGAGCAAACGGTGTCCAAGGTCCTCGACCATCCCGCATTAGTGATTCGGTCCATCCCGGACAGCGCCACCATCGCCGTCGGCGGGTTCGGCTCGTGCGGTATTCCGAGCGTGCTGATTGATGAACTCATCGCCCACGGGGCGCGCGACTTGCGCATCGTGTCGAATAACTGCGGAACCGACGGCTGGGGCCTGGGTCGTCTGCTCGAAGCGGGTCAGATAGCGCGGCTGACAGCGTCGTATGTGGGAGAAAACGAGGAGTTCGTGCGCCGCTATCTCGGCGGCGAATTGGAAACCGAGTTGATTCCGCAAGGGACACTGGCGGAGCGGCTTCGCGCAGGTGGAGCGGGGATTCCGGCCTTCTTCACGCCGGCCGGCATCGGCACCGTCATCGCAGATGGCGGCTTGCCGTGGCGCTACGACGGTGAGGGCCAGGTGGCCGTCGCAAGCCCGCCGAAGCGGATCGAAACCTTCAATGGGCGCGAGTACGTTCTCGAACATGGCATCACCACTGACTTCGCACTGGTGCGCGCCTGGAAGTCGGATGTCTACGGCAACTTGGTCTTCCGCAAGAGTGCACGCAACTTCAACCCGTTGTGCGCCATGGCCGGACGTTTCACCGTCGTGGAGGCCGAACACGTTCTCGCCGCCGGCGAACTCGATCCCGATGAGGTGCATTTGCCCGGCATCTTTGTTCAGGCGGTGGTGGCGGTACCGGCGGAAGCCGATAAACGCATCGACCGCGTGACGACGCGGCTTGCGCAGGTGTCGGCGTGAACCCGCAGCGCGAGCGCATCGCAGCCAGAGTAGCCGCCGAGCTACGAGATGGTCAGTACGTGAATCTGGGCATCGGCCTTCCGACGTTGGTACCCAACTTCATTCCAGAGGGCATGACACTTTTCCTGCAGAGCGAAAACGGCATACTCGGCGTTGGGCCGTACCCCGATGTGGACGCTGTGGACGCTGACCTCATCAACGCCGGCAAAGAGACCGTCACCACGGTCTCGGGTGCGTCGTTTTTCGACTCGGCTGTGTCGTTCTCGATGATCCGCGGTGGACATATCGACGTCGCCGTGCTGGGGGCCATGCAGGTGTCTAGCCGCGGCGACCTCGCGAGCTGGAGCATCCCGGGAAGCGTGGTGAAGGGCATGGGCGGGGCGATGGACCTCGTCCACGGTGCTCGCCGAGTGCTCGTAGGCATGGAACATGTCACCCGAAAGGGTGAGCCGCGAATCATGCAGAACTGCACACTGCCGTTGACCGGGCTCGCGGTGGTCCACCGGATCGTGACCGATCTCGCGGTGCTGGACATCGACGAAGACGGTCTGCGTCTGGTGGAGCTGCTCGGCGACAAGGACTTCAATGAAGTCCAGAACGCCACCGAAGCTCCGATTCTGCCCGCGGTCACGGTCGGTGCGTAATGGCTGCTCGCTGCGGACTCCTGCCCTCCGATGACCCGCGATGGCAGCACGACCTGCGGCACTACCGATTGCCGGGGGGCATACCCATACCGTTGTTTGCGGCGGTGGCAGCCCAGCCGGCGGTGCTGGCTGAGTTACGGTCAGAGACGCGGAATGCCCTGACTGGCACATCGCCGGTCAGGTTCCGCGAGATCGTTGTTCTGCGGATCTGCGCCCGCGCTGGGTGCTGGCCGGAATGGGATGTCCACGTCGTGCTGTTTGCCCAGGCGGCGGGTTTGAACCAGGCGGATTTGCTCGGTATCCGTACGGGTCAACTGATGTCCCATGAGCACGACGGCTTGGCGATTCGACTGGCTGATGCGGCCATCAGCAACGAGATGGACGACAGGCTGTGGGAGGGTCTGAGCGCCGCAGGAAGCCCGGATCAGGTGATCGAGTGGATTACGCTCGCCGGCCAGTACGTGAAAGTGTGCTGGATGTCGATAGCCTTGGCGGTGCCGAGGCCATCAATTGGTTCCGAAGGAGGCCCGCGTTGAGCGTCTTACCCAACCAGCCGAAGACTCTTGCCACTCCGGGAGTACGCGGCCGCAAGCGGCGCGCGCAGATCATGGACATCGCTGCGAGGTTGTTTGAGGACCGCGGATACCACGAGACATCGATGGAAGCCATCGCCGACGCGGTAGGAGTTCGGAAGGCCTCGCTGTACTACTACTTCACCAGCAAGGACGACCTGCTGGTCGAGATCCATCAAGAGATGATCGACTTGATCCTCGATAAGCAGCGTGAGCGGGTGGCAGCCGGCGAATTGCCTCCGTCGCAAATGCTGCTGGCCATCATGACCGACCTCATCTCGCTCATGGAGTCACACCCGGGCCATCTCCGAATCTTCTTTGAACACTTCCGCGAACTTCCGACCGAGATCCAGCACGAAATCGCCGGCAAGCGCAACGAATACCGCGAAATGTTGATCACCGTGCTTGACGATGGTCGCGAAGCAGGCGAGTTCGCCGTGGACGACTCGTTCCTCACCGCGATGCTGATTCTCGGTATGTGCAACTGGACCTATCAGTGGTTCGATCCGGCCGGTCGGGTTTCGGCCGAAACGCTGGCCAAGTTGTTCTACCGACAGTCGGTGGAGGGTTTCGGAACCGCCGCGCTGCGTGCGCAATTGAACTAAGTTCGGTTCCGCGATGAGGTCGGATTGTCGCTGGTTCGATGTCCTTCCGCCGGAAGGATGCAAGCGCCTGCACGGAAGGCAGTTTTGCTGACTCTCCATTGTGGATGAAGCGCGAGTCTGTCGCGCCTCAGTTCATTCCGCCCGACATCGACGACGCATCTCGTTGTCCGATCTTGACGAATCCGGCCGTGTCTCCAGCCATTTGACCGGACCCCGGGCCTTACGGGCCAACAGCGAAAGCTGCGGCTAGCGGAGATCGGTCGGGCCGACAAAGAGGAATCAGGGAACGACGGGCAGGACAATGTAAGAGTCGTACTCACCGCCGGTGTAAACGGTCGTGCGGCCGCCGAATATCTCAGCCGGCCGGTCGTCTTCGTCGTCGTGCAGAAAAACCGACGAGCCGCGCTGCTCGACCCCGTACAGCAACGGGCGTGGGCTCGGTAGTCCGTTATCGAAGTCGCGCCCGCCGACAGTCAATTTGAGGGAATAACCCTGTGGGACAACTATTGACGTAGGCCATAGCTCGATATCCAGGGCGCAGATCTCGCCCGGAACAAGGGGCTCTTGACTGAGATGAGTATGCACGGGCTGCCACGGAGTACCTAGAGCGGCATCGATCTCACGGTGTGAGGCTCGAAGCCAACCTTGAGCAACCGGACCGTTGGGGTCCGATGCGCCGACAAACAGCACCTCCTCGTCGTCTGGTGAGAAGAGCCGCAACGTGACGAAGATGTCCGCGTCGGTTGTCGACGACGCTATGTAAAGGCGCACGGCTAAAGGACCGGTCAGCTCCGTTGTTTCGCTGAACTCGCCGGTGGCGAAGTCCAACGTTTCCTCGGCGGCGGCGAATGACCGTGAGGACGTCGTTGGCACCGCCGACGGGGCCAACGTCCCAGCGCCGTTGTCCAGGTGCAGACGGGTCCACTCCGTGCGTCCCAGCGGCCACTCGTGTTCGTCTCGTTCAACGAAACCGTCGACAGTCCGGACCTGCAATTTAACAGGAGGCCGGCGGTCCCAGCCGTTGTCGATACCCTTGAGGAAGTGATCGAAGAACTCCCTTTCGAGCTTGATTCCATAATCGGTGTAAAACTCAGTCCAGTGCTCGCGGCCATGCATCTCCAGCCACTTCTGTTCGGACCCTGCGCGTGCGAAACCCTCCACGTTCCCCCGCAGATGAAGGCCTTGCCCGCCCCAGTTGCCACAGGACAGGACGGGCACCTCAATGTCTTCTAGACGGGCGTTCCTTTCCTTGAACCAATCGTCTAGCAGTGGATGGCTGAGTTGATCTGCACGGAGATCTCTCCGATTTGCCGCAAGAACGTCGTCAGGCAACGCTTCGAAGCCGGCGATGGGATCTCCGGTGATAGCACTCACTCGGCCGCGTGCGCCCAAGCCGTTTTGGACACTCGTCACCTGGACCGGATACCACCTGATCCAAAAAGTGGACAGAATGCCGCCGTGGCGCACTGCATCGCGGTACAGATCGGAGGCTCCCTCGAACGGACAAATCGCCTTCAGGTGCGGCGGTCGTTTCGCGGCAACCTGCCACTGATTCATTGCGTAGTACGAGACTCCGAGCAAGCCGACATTGCCAGTACTCCAGTCTTGTTTGGCTGCCCACTCGATGCACTCGTAATAGTCCTGGACCTCGCGAGGGCTGAAGGGGTCGATGACGCCTGGTGACATGCCAGTACCTCGCGAGTCGACCCGAATGCAGATGTATCCCTCGGGCACCCATTTCTCTGGATCGCAGGTCTCCCAGTTCGCATACCGAGAACTCGTGCCATCCGCGACTTCCGGATGGTTGGCCATGAGGTTTTGCCACTGTGCGGGATATCCCTCCTGGAACGACAAACCCTTGGCATAGGGTCCGTAAGTCATCAGCACTGGAAACTTGCCGTCGCCCACCGGCCGGAAAACATCTGCGCGCAGCGTAATTCCGTCGCTGACTTCGATGGGCACATTCCAGTCGATGTTCATGCCATCCGATTCCTGATTGCGGGCGATCACCTTCAAAGCTCCTTACTCTCGGTGGTCAGCGTGCGTGGGGTGAGTCGCCTGACAGTGGCTTCACCTGTGAGTCGCCGAAACTGTTGGATGCGACTGTCGGGCTTGAATCTGCGGTTGTGAAGGTGACGAGTTTCATGGGGGTGGGTTTCCTTCCTGGGGGGTGTTCAGTGCGGCGGCGGTACCGCCTACGCGTTGGG
>NZ_DASRXP010000751.1:0-5389 GCF_035687465.1 Kribbella sp. | reverse complement strand
CACCCCCATGACGACCGGCTCGCGAAAATGTGACCGGTGCCGGAGGAGAGGATGACCCTATGCCTGACGACGACTGGCTCGCGGCCCGGTTCGAGGAGAATCGCGACCGCCTGCGCGCAGTGGCGTACCGGATGCTCGGCTCGCAGCAGGAGGCCGAGGACGCGGTCCAGGAGTCCTGGCTCCGGCTGAGCCGCTCCGACCCGCAGTCGATCGACAACCTCACCGGCTGGCTGACCACCGTCGTCGGGCGCATCTGTCTCGACGTACTCCGCGTCCGCCGTTCGAAGCCCGAGCAGTCCGTCGGGGAACACTCCCCCGCGCTCACCGACCACGACGTACCGGATCCCGAACTCGAAGCAATGCAAGCCGATTCGGTCGGCTTCGCGCTCCTGGTCGTGCTCGAGACGCTGACGCCGGCCGAGCGACTGGCGTTCGTGCTGCACGACATGTTCGCGGTCCCGTATGACGACATCGCTCCGATCGTGGGGCGCTCCCCCGCGGCTGCCCGGCAACTGGCGAGTCGGGCGCGGCGCCGGGTGCAAGGGCCACCGGAGATTCCGGCGGCGACTGCGGCGCGGCAACGTGAGATCGTCAGTGCATTCCTCGCCGCTGCGCGAGGCGGTGACTTCGAGGCCCTGCTGGAGCTGCTGGATCCTGGTGTCGTTCTTCGCGCGGACGAGACGGTGTCGGCGAGGGGCGCTGCAGCGTTGGTGCGCGGGGCCGCCGCTGTGGCGGAGAACTTCTCGGGTCGCGCGAAGGCCGCGAAGCTTGCGCTCGTCGACGGTGTCGCGGGCGCGGTCTGGGCCCATCACGGCGAACTGCAGGTGGTCCTCGCGTTCACCGTCACGGACGGCCGGATCACCTCGATCGAACTGCTGGGAGACGCCGACTACCTGCGCGAGGTCGAGGTCAGCATGCTCGAAGGTTAGTGGGACGGATGTGACTCGTGTGCTCGCTTTCCCGCTGGACGCGACCAGGCGCGACACCCCGGATACTCAGTTTTCCTGGCCGGAGAAAGTGCGCTACTGTTCTGCTCTCGCACCGAGCAGACCGGGCACCACCGGGTCGGCTCACCGCGATGCGAACGTAGCTCAGTTGGTAGAGCGCAACCTTGCCAAGGTTGAGGTCGCCGGTTCGAACCCGGTCGTTCGCTCGGTACAGGTCGGTAGGCTGAGACTCTGTGGTGGAGTGGCCGAGAGGCGAGGCAACGGCCTGCAAAGCCGTGTACACGGGTTCGAATCCCGTCTCCACCTCGAACAATTCCTAACTGAAGATCTTGGACGATTGGCGCAGCGGTAGCGCGCTTCCCTGACACGGAAGAGGTCACTGGTTCGATCCCAGTATCGTCCACGTAGACGATGGGCGACTCGTGTCCGCGGAGAGCGCGGACCGGGTCGCCTACGTTGTTTGTGCGCGGCTTCGCCGCGCGGAGTGGGGGCTTCGCCACCCACACCCCCTTTGCTGTGGCTGGCGTAATGCCGTGGACCGGGCGTAACTGGCACTGGTTGAATGCGTGGGCATGAGTTCGATGTGGACCGGTGAGCGGGTTCGGTTGCGTGGGATCGAGCCGGAGGACTGGGCCGAGTTTCGGCGGTTCGATGACGACACCGAGGTTCAGCGGGATGCTGACATGGTTCATCTGCCTCGGTCGGATGCCGCGTCCTTGCAGTGGGCTGAGGAGCAGTCACTGCACAAGGCTGAGAACGACCACTTCCAGCTCGCGATCGAGGCGATCGAGACCGACACGCTGGTCGGCGCACTGTCGACGAACGGCACCAGTCAGCGCGCCGGTCGGTTCAGCTACGGGATCGCGATCGGGCGGGAGTATCACCGCCACGGTTACGCCAGCGACGCCGTGAAGATCCTGCTCCGCTACATGTTCCTGGAACGCCGCTATCACAAGGCCGAAGCCGGGGTCTACGGCTACAACGAGGCCTCGATCGCCCTGCACGAGCACCTCGGCTTCCAGCATGAAGGACGCCTGCGGGAGCACGAGTTCCTCGGCGGCGCGTACCAGGACATGGTCCTGATGGGCATCACGGCCGAGGAGTTCGCCGAGCTTCACATGCGCAAGTGAGACCCACCGTTGAAGTCGAGCACGGTCCCGGTCGCGAACTCGGCCTCGGGAGACGCCAGATAGAGGATCGCGGCCGCCACCTCATCGGGCGACGCGACTCGTTCTAACGGGCTCTCCAGCCGACGGCGGTCATACCCGTCGCCGGACAACGCGTCCGCCGCCATGTCGGTCGTCGTCCAGCCAGGCGCGATCGTGGTGACCGCGATCCCATCCGGACCGAGTGCCCGGGCCAACGACTGCCCGAACGAGACCAGCGCCGCCTTGCTCGCGCCGTACGCCGGCTGGTTCGGTTCTCCGCGGAACGCTCCGCGCGAGGAGACGTTGACGATCCGCCCACCACGACCCATGTGCCGCACCGCGCACCAGGTGACGTTCGCCGCGCCGACCAGGTTCACAGCAAGAGTGCCGGACCACGCCCGCTGCCAATCCTCGTACGACGTGCGCCGGATCGGATGTGGTTCGTACACGCCGGCGTTGTTCACCAGTACGTCGATGCCGCCGAGCGCCGACGCGGCTCCATCGACCATCTCCTGGATCCCCGCCGGATCCGCGAGATCGGCCTGCGCCAGGACGTGGCCATCCCCCGGCAACTCCTTCAGAACGGTCGTTGCCGCTTCCTCAGATGCGCCGAAATGGACCGCGACCCGATCACCGGCAGCGGCGAACGCCTTCGCCGTAGCCGCCCCGATCCCCCGCGATGCCCCAGTCACCAACACAGCTCGATCCATACCCCCGAGTCTTCCACCCCGGGTCTAGAGCCGGGGTTTGTTGTCTCGGCGGTGTTCTTTGGTTTGGCGGATCCATTGTTTCTTGGTTTCGCGTTGAAGCCGTAGGTCGGTACGCCGGGCCATGAACGCCGCTTCGCGTTGAAGTTTCTGCCAGCTCTCGTACCGACGTACTGGCAGGGCGCCGTCCTCGAGAGCAGCTTGTACTGCGCAGCCGGGCTCCGTCGCGTGCGCGCAATCCGTGAACTTGCACCGCTCCACCAGGGCGGTGATGTCCGGGAATGCGGCGGCCAGGCCTTCACCGGATTCCTGCAGGCCGATGCCCCGGAGTCCGGGGGTGTCGATCACGACACCACCCTGCGGCAGAACGATCAGCTCACGCCGTACGGAGGTGTGGCGGCCTTTGCCGTCTTCGCGAATCGCCTGGACGTCGAGGAGTTCCACGCCAGCCAGAGCATTGACCAGCGACGACTTGCCCGCGCCACTGACACCCAGCAACGCGAGCGTCGCGTTCTCGTCCAAGAGAGCGCTCACTGCATCCAGACCCTCGCCCGTCGTGGCGCTGCACACCAGAACCTCGGCACCTGGTGCCGCAGTGGCCACGTCCTCCGCGATGGAGTCGGCGTCGACGACCAGATCAGCCTTGGTCAGTACGACGACCGGGCGGGCGCCGCTTTCCCAGGCGAGCGCGAGGAATCTCTCGATCCGGCTGATGTTCGGCTCGGGTTCGAGGCCGACGACGATCGCGACCACGTCGACGTTCGCCGCGAGAACCTGGCCTCTGGACGAACCACCGACCTCGGCGCGGACGATCGCGCTGCGGCGCGGAGCCAGGGATTCGACGGTGACGCGGTCGTCGGGCCAGCGACGCAGGGCGACCCAGTCGCCCGTACACGGCGTCGCCTGGGAGTCGGCGGCGATCGCGGCGAGCAGGCCGCCGGACCAGGTGGCGCGGACGGGGCCGTCCTCGGTGAGGATGGTGGACAAGCCTTTGTCGACTCGGGCGACCCGTCCCGGTACGAGTTCGGCGGCGCCCGGAAGCGTGGCGAGGTAGTCGGCGGTAGTGGCGTCGAGACCCAGGGCCAGAAGTTCAGCTGACATCGTGCGGCGAACCTTTCGAGAGGCCCGTCCGCGAGATCAGCTCAGCGGACGAACGGAGCGGGAGACAACGGCCCGATGGTGGGCCAGATCGAAGCTCATTTGGTCGTCAACTCCCTTCTGTGTCCTGCCGTCCGGATGACGGTCTGTCGCGATGTGATCAGCCTATTCGTCAGGTTCAACCGGTGCACTGGGTTTTCCCACCGACGCCCGTCGCCGCCCCGCCTTCAGCTCCCCACCAACCCCAGCCGCCCCCTCCACCTTCAGCTCCCCGTCCCCCTTGGGCCGCCCCTCGGCCTTCAGCTCCGCGTCACCCTTGGACCGCCCCTCGGCCTTCAGCTCCGCGTCGGCCGCCGCCTGACGCTCGCCCTCGCCCTGACGCCCGACCGCCTGCTTCCTGTCCGCTTCCACCTTGGCGTCCGCCGGCACCTCGCCGTCCGCCTCTGGTTTTCCGTCCCCCGCCACCGGAATGGAAGGCGCCTCCACCGGTGCCTTCTCTGCACGCTTGTCGCTGTCCTCGCCAAGCGCCTCGACCGCTCGCGCGATCTTCGCCTCGGGCCGCTCGTGGGCAACCGGCACGTCTTCCACGTGGTGCGGTTCCGACTCGGCCTTCATCACCGGTTCGACCTCATGGTCCTTGCGAGCCTTGTGCGGCCACAGCCGATCGACCACGGCATTCAACGCGGCCCCGATCAACACAGCGATCGCCGTCATATACAGCCACATCAGTACGGCGATCGGCGCCGCCAACGGCCCGTAGATCGACGTACCGCCGACCGTGCTCTGGAGGATCCAGCGCAGCACGAAGCTGCCGAGGATCCAGATCGACAACGCCAGGAATGACCCCGGCAGATCCGAGACCCACGGCGTCCGGACCGGGACCGACAGGTGGTAAAGGGTGTTCAGGAAGCCCGCCGACAGGATCGTGACGACCGGCCAGTAGAGCTGGCCCAGGAAGTCGACTCGCTGCGGCAGCAGATCGTTGACTACATCCGGGCCGGCCAGCACCAGCGGCAGCACGATCACGCCGACGACCAGCGCCGCGCAGTACAGGCTGAAGGACAGCGCCCGGGTCCGGACGATGCCGCGCTTGCCGCCCATCCCGTACATGATCGTGATGGTGTCCACGAAGACGTTCAGCGCCCGGCTCCCGGACCACAGGGCGAGCAGGAAACCGACCGAGATCACGTCCGGTCGTCCGCCGCTGCCGAGCACGGTGTTCAGCGTCGGCACGATCACGCCCTTGACCGAATCTGCCGTCAGCGCCCGGCCCGCCAGGTCGATGATCTGCAACTTGATGTCGGTGATCGTCTCGACCTCGAAGAACTGGTCGGCGATGAAGCCGATACTGCCGGCCAGCCCGAAAATCAGCGGCGGCAGCGACAGGATGGCGAAGAACGCCGCCTCGGCGGCCAGGCCGGTGACCCGGTAGCGCAGGCAGACGCCGACGGTCTGGGTGATCAGCTTCCAGGTCGTCGCCGGAATGCGT
>NZ_DASRXP010000750.1:0-15317 GCF_035687465.1 Kribbella sp. | reverse complement strand
AAGTGGCAGCCGTTGTAGCGCATGAGGACTTCTTGATCCCGATCGGTGCCGTGGACCGTGAGGACCATGACTTCGGATCCGTAGCTGTCGAGGCAGTCCTGTTCGTTCGGGCCGCTGCCGTCTGGCGCTGCGGTGATGGCGTCGACCAAGGCTTGCGCGGCCTTGCCAGTGAGCATTGAGCTCCCGATCATCGGCGCGCGTCGGCCAGCGAGGTAGTTGCGTTTGCCGGCTCCCACGGCGATGGCGTAGCGGCAGACGGCGATCGACTCGACCGACCCGATCGACGCCAAACCGTCGGTCGCGGCCGGCCGGCCCTGTGGTGTGTGGGCGAGCGGATGGTCCGGCGTACAGCCGTTGAAGTCCTTGCCGTCGATCACCCGCGCCGAGTCCAGGATTCGTTGTCTGAGGGAGTCGTCGTCGCTGAGGACGGTGACGAGCACGCCGTCCACGCTTCGCGTCTCCTCGATCCAGCCGTGGTCGGCTGGTCGGACACCGGGCGTCCGGGATCCGCTGGCCATGCCCAACTCAGCGAGCCTGGCCTCAGCGGCCGGATTCCTGCTCTTCGCGTCGAACCACAGATAGGAGGCGCGATAGGCCAACTCTGGATAGGGGTCGCGGCAGCCCTTGCCTCGTATCGCACCAGGCCGACCGACGTACGGCGGCCGCGGCTCCTTCAACAGACAGGGCGGCGACCCGGTGGTGCCGTACTTCCAATCCTCCGGCACCTGGATCTCGATCGTCTGATACGACTCCCACCGCCAGCCGTCGTACGGCGCCTGCTTCGCGGATTCGGCGGGGCCGACCACCGCACCGGAATCATCACCTTCGAGCATCAAGCTCACCCCGACGACGCCGGCAGCCACGGCAACAGCCGCAAGCACAACAGTCGCCGTTGTCCGCCAATCACGCATTCCCCCTCAACTCCCTACCTGTTGAAAAGACCGTGCACTCCAGAACCCCGCCACGCAACGGGTCAACCGGATCTGCCGCTTCCTGCAGCGGGTCTCCGGGCGTCAGATAGCGGGTGGGGGTGTGCCGACCAGGAGTTGGTAGAGGACGTTGGGGTGGCCAGTGGGAGTGTGGACGCCCTGGAAGATGCGCTTGGCTGCAGGCGGGGTGAACTCGCGGAGGACCGAGCCGTCGTCGGTGCCGTTGTGTTTGCAGCCGTCGTAGCGGACCAGTACGTCCTGGTCGTGCTTGCTGCCGTGGGCGCGGAGGATGATCACCTCGCCGCCGGGATCGGGGCCGCAGAAGCGGGGATCGGTCACAGTCGGGCCGGTTCCGGCGGGGGCCGCCACCAGGTCCTGGACGAGTTTGGTCGCCGTGGCCCCGACGATGAGCGAGCTGGCCTGCAGCGGCCACCGCGTCAGCGCGATCTGGGGCAGCCTGCGCTGGGGAGTCGAGCGTGGTGGCGCATCTTTCTGCTGTTCGCGGCCAGAGGTCGAGTACCGGCAAACGCTGATCGACTCGATCGCCCCGACAGACTTCAACCCGCCCTGCGACGGAGGTCGGCGGATGCCGTCCCCGGCCAGGGCGGGAGCAGACTCGCAGCCGTTGCCGTCGATCGACTCGACGACACCGGCCGAGGCGAAGATCCGGTCCCGGAGTGCGTCGTCGCCGGTGGTAACGGTGAGCTGGAGCTCGTCGTACGCCCGGGTCTCCCTGGTCCAGCCGTCGGCGTACCGGATGACGCCAGGTCGTTCGTGCTCGCCGAACTCGACGGACGGCGCGATGTGCAACGGTTTCGGCGGAGTCGTCGGACAAGGCTGGAGCATCGCAATGGTTGCACCGCCGGGGCGGCGGACTACCGGTTTCGGCTCCGGCCGCGGTCCGCAGTCGTTCATCCCGGCCCACAGTGTGGCGTCCCAGTCGGCCGGGACCTGGACCTGGACGTTCCCGTAAACCTCCCAGCGCCACCCCGCCGGCGCAGGAGCCGGGCCGGGAGTCAACGCGGCTGGCGCCGACACCTCAGCAGCGTTTGCAGGTCCCTTCTCGTCAGCCAGCAGGTTGACGCCGACGAGGGCGGCCGCGACGGTGGCGCCGGCCGCGACGACGGCTACAACGGTGTGCGTGGTCCTTGCAGGCATCTCGAAATCCTTTGTTCGGTCCCGCGCCTGCGGGCGCGAAGCAATTGGGCAGCACAGAGCACTTGAGAGGCAGAGCAGCCCGATCAGGGAGACCCGACCGAGTCGAACGTCGTCCTGACTAGCGGAGGAGTTGCTTGAGCGTGGAGCTCAGGGCCTCCGGGCGGCCGACGGCAGTCAGCAGTGGCTGGAGGGCATCCTTGGTCAGGCGACGTGCGGTGACCCCGTCGTCGAACCCGTTCCAGGCGCAGTCGGTGATCCGGACCAGGACGTCCTGCTCACCCTTGTCGCCGTGCACCTTCAGCACCAGGATCTCCCGATCTGTGATGTCGCAGCTGTCGCTCGTCACAGCAGGGCTTCTGTTCATCACCGAAGCGATCGTCGGCGCAGCCTGCAGCGCTTCCCCGACCGCGCGAGCACCATCGCCAGTGATCTCAGCGCTGGCCAGCAGAGGCGGACGAATCGGATCGGCGCTGTCGGTGTAGGCGCAGATCTGCACCGAGTCGACCACTCCGACCGACGCGAGCCCGCCAGTGGCGGGCGGCCGCTTTCCCGATCCCGCCGCGAGTGGACTTGACGGAGTACAGCGGTTCACATCGGTGCCGTTGATCAGGAGCGCCGAGTCGAGGATCTGGCGCCGGAGTACGTCGTCGTCCGAGAACACCGTGAGCCCCAGCCCGTCGAGTACTCGGGTTTCCTCGGTCCAGCCGTCGCCGCGGGGGAAGACGCCGGGCCTCGGGTTGTCGTCGAAGAAGAGGTGCGAGACGCGCAGGTCGACTGGTGGCGCGGCCTTCATGCACGCCATCGCCGGAGAGGGCAGCAGACTGATCCGGCCGATCATCGGTCCGGCCGGCTTCTCCTTCGAGCAGGCCCAGAGAGAGTTGGCCCCGCCTTCTTGCCAGCTGTCGGGGATCTGGACCTGGACGTTCGAGTACGACTCCCAATGCCAACCGGCGGCGACCGCCGGGCGAGGAGGTGGCGCGATCACCGCCGGCGGCAGTGGCGGCTTAGAAGGATCGGTCAGCGCCTGGGTGGCGGTGAGGGCGGTGGCCACGGCGGCGCAGGCCAGTACTACGGCTCCGGTGGTGCGGGCTCGGCGGCGGCGATGGAGGCGGGTGTGGACGTCGGAGAGCAGGGAATCGTCGGAGGGGGCGTCGGCGGCGTGGTCGGCCAGGCTCTGGGTGAGCTGGGTTTCCGTCGGATCGTTCATCAGCGAGTGACCTCCTCGGTGGTGCTGAGGGTGGTGCGGAGCGAGGCGAGGGCGCGGTGGATCTGGGAGCGGACCGTACCGGCGGAACAACCGAGGATCTCGGCGATCTCGGCGTCCGGCAGACCTTCGTAGTACCGGAGCACGACGGCTGCGCGTTGCCGGGTCGGGAGCGAGGCGCAGAGCGTCCAGACGGCGTCCTTCTCGGCGTGGGTGACGGCATGGTCGGCGCCCGGACCGGAGGAGAGCAGATCGGGGTCGCCGACCGGGGTTTCGCGGCGGAAGAAGCGGCGCCAGCGGGAGATGTCGGCGTTGATGATGCAGCGGCGAACGTACGCGTCCGGCTCGGCGCCGATCCGGGACCAGCGCGAGTACGCCGCGACCAGAGCGTCCTGAACGGCCTCTTCAGCGCGACCGTGGTCCCGGGTGATCAGGTAGGCGAACCGCAGCAGCCCGGCCCCCCGCAGCGACACCCAAGTGTCGAAGTCCAGCTCATCCGCCATCTGGTACCTCCCACCCGATACCACGTCAGGACGGGACCAGACGTTGCACCGCTACTCCGATTCGGCCACCGGTACGGTCGGCAGAGCCAGCTTCTCGTCGGGTTTCGAGCTCAGGACGTCGTCGACGTACGAGCGGGCCGCCTCCATCGTGTCCACCTCGTGCCCGGCCTGCTCGGACAGGAACCAGCGGTGCTCGAGCACCTCGTGGAACACCTCGGCCGGTTCGAGCTTGCGGTTCAGGTCGCGCGGTACCGAGCGGACGACCGGCTCGAACACCTCGGTCAGCCACTGGTGCGCGACGATCTCCTCGTCCTCGCCCTGCTGGTCCGTGGCCGCCGCGAAGGAGTCGAGGTCGTTCAGCAGCCGGCGGGCCTGGTTCTCCTCGACGTCGAGCCCGGTCAGCCGCAGCAGCCGGCGGCTGTGGTGACCGGCGTCCACGACCTTCGGCTGGATCCGGACCTGGCTGCCGTCCCAGTCGGTGATGATGTCGATCTCGGCGACGTCGAAGCCGAGCTCGTTCAGCCTGCGGATCCGTGAATCCAGCCGGTGCATCTCGTCGGTGTGGAACTCCTCCGGCGCGGTGAGTTCCTTCCAGAGCGCCTCGTACCGGGCGCTGATCGAGTGGATCGTCTCCAGCGGGTCGATGTCCGCGTCGAGCAGGCCGCCCTCCTCCAGATCCGACAGCTCGCCGAACAGGTTGATCTCGGCGGTGTAGAGGTCGTGGGCCCGCTGCCCGTCGGAGATGTCCTGGTGCAGCTCGCCGGTCTCGGCGTCCACCAGGTACGCCGCGAACGCGCCCGCGTCGCGCCGGAACAACGTGTTGGACAGCGAGCAGTCGCCCCAGAAGAAGCCGGTCAGGTGAAGCCGCACGATCAGCGCGACCAGGGCATCGATCAGGCGGTTGACCGTGTCCGGCCGGAGCGTGCTGGAGAAGAGCGCGCGGTACGGCAGGGAGAACTGGAGGTGCCGGGTGACCAGGATCGAGTCGAGGGGTTCACCGCTGGCGTCCAGCCGGTCGGTGATCACGCCGACCGGTTCGACCGAAGGAGTGTCGAGGCGTTCCAGGTCCCGGAGCAGCCGGTACTCGTGCATCGCGAGGTGTTCCATCACCTCTTTGATCGCGTAGACCGTGCCGTTCACCCGGACGAAGCGCACCACGTGGCGCGAGATACCGCGGGGGAGTGCTACCAGCTGATCGTCCGGCCAGTCCTCCAGTGGGACGTCCCACGGGAGCGAGAGCAGGCCGGTGTCCGGGCGGGTGGCGACGAAACGAGGCACGCCCACCAGTGTGTCAGTTCCAGCCTGCGGAAGGCTGACCGTGCAGGAAGTCGCCCCCAGGAGTGGCACGAGAAAGAACGCAAGTGGACGCAAGATCTTGCGGTATGTGGCGTAGAGTTTGCGCCATGACACGACGACTTGCCGAGGTTGCGAAGAAGGTCGGCGTCAGCGAGGCCACCGTCAGCCGGGTCCTGAACGGCAAGCCGGGGGTTTCCGAGGCCACTCGTGAGGCTGTCCTGACAGCACTCGACGTGCTCGGCTACGAGCGGCCGACCCAGCTACGCGGTGATCGTGCCCGGCTCGTCGGCCTGGTCCTGCCGGAATTGCAGAACCCGATCTTCCCGGCGTTCGCCGAGGTCGTCGGGGGTGCGCTCGCCCAGCAAGGTTTCACCTCTTTGCTCTGTACCCGGACCGTCGGTGGCGTGTCCGAGGCGGACTACGTGGACCTCCTGCTCCAGCAGCAGGTGTCCGGTGTCGTCTTCGCCGGTGGTTTCTACGCCCAGGCCGATGCGCCGCACGCGCACTACGAGCTGATCCAGGAACGCAAGCTGCCGACCGTCCTGGTGAACGCGGCCGTCGACCATCTCGGCTTCCCGCAGGTCTCGTCCGACGACGTGGTCGCGGCGGAGATGGCGATCGGTCATCTGCGCGCGCTCGGTCATCAGAAGATCGGCCTGGTCCTAGGCCCGCGCGACCACATCCCCTCCAGGCGCAAACTCGACACCTTCCTGGCCTCGCCCGAGGCGGATCCGTCCCTGGTCGAGCACACCATGTTCTCGCTCGAGGGCGGCCACGCCGCGGCCGCGCGGTTGGTGAAGCACGGAGTCACCGGCATCGTCTGCGCGAGCGACATCCTCGCCCTCGGCGCGATCCGCGCAGTACGGCGGGCCGGCCTGTCGGTGCCCGGGGACGTGTCGGTGATCGGGTACGACGACTCCGCGATGATGAACTGCACCGACCCGCCACTGACGACCGTCCGGCAACCGATCGACGCGATGGGCCGGGCCGCCGTGGACATGCTGGTCGCCCTGATCGAACGGGCGGCGGTGCCGGCGGACGAGCTGCTCTTCGAGCCCGAACTGGTGGTTCGCGCCTCCACCGCCCGGCTCAAGACCGCCCCGAGTCGCGTACCGGTGGGCTGACAACGGAAGACAACCGAAAATCCGACCGGCGACGATCCGTAGCCGGTTGAACACTTAGGGCTGGAGTGGGCATCCGTTCACCCCAGCCCTTTGCTATACCCACTAGTTCCCAAAGGAAGTCACGTTTTTGCATCTTGAGATCGAAGTATTGCGCTGATCCGGTCAGGATGCCTACCGTACGGACCACATCAGGAGGGGCGGGACGGAAAACGCCCTCGCCATCGTGGGCCGGTTTCTGACCGGTGCCGTTTCGAGAAGGGCAGATCGATGAGGACAACGAGCCACCGCAGGGGGCTGAGCCTGTTGCTCGTGGCAGGGCTGGGCCTGACGGCCGCGTCCTGTGGATCCGGGGACAGCAACGAGCCGGCGGCCCAGGGGTCGGCCGGCGCTGACGCGCCGGTGACGATCACCGTGGGCTGCCAGCCGCCGAAGAGCAACCCGAAGGAACGGACCGGGTGGGACGAGGACGTCGCCGAGTTCAAGAAGCTGCACCCGAACATCACCATCCAGAGCAAGGACGCGTTCCCCTGCATCAACCCGGACACCTTCCAGGCGAAGCTGGCCGGCGGTAGCCAGGAGGATGTCTTCTACGTCTACTACACGGACGTCCAGAAGATCATCAAGTCCAAGCAGGCGGCCGACATCAGCCAGTACGTCGGCAGCGTGAAGGCGCTCGCCGATGTCCGGCCGGATGTCAAGAGCGTCTTCAACGACGGTGACAAGGCCTACGGCATCCCGCGCAACAACTACAACATGGGCCTGGTCTACAACCGCAAGCTGTTCACCCAGGCCGGGCTGAACCCGGACGCCCCGCCGAAGACGTGGACCGAGGTGCAGGAGGCCGCCAAGAAGATCGCGGCGCTCGGCGCGGGCTACACCGGCTTCGGTGAGTACAGCGCCGGCAACACCGGGGGCTGGCACTTCGCCGCCTCGCTGTACGCCCGCGGCGGTTCGATGGTCAGCGAGGACGGCAAGACCTCGGCCTTCAACAGCGCCGAGGGCAAGGCCGTGCTGGAGAACCTCAAGCAGATGCGCTGGAACGACAACAGCATGGGCACCAAGCAGTTGCTGCAGTGGGAAGACCTGATGCGCATGATGGGCGGCGGCAAGCTCGGCATGATGATCGGCGCGCCGGACGTGGTGCAGGCGGTGAACAACGACTTCCAGGGCAAGTTCGAGGACTACGGCGTCACCGCAGTGCCGGAGTCCGAGGGCAAGGCGTCGCTGAGCGGTGGCGACGGCTACATGTTCAACCCGAAGGCCTCGCCGGAGAAGATCAAGGCCGGCCTGCTCTGGCTGGAGTTCCACGAGCTGACGCCGGGCAAGGGCCAGTTCAACTACGCCAGGGCGAAGGCTCAGGGCCGCCCGGTCGGCCTGCCAATTCCGGACCTGTACGGCGACACCGCACCGGGCAAGGAGATCATCGCACTGCGCAAGCAGTACGCCACCGTCCCGGTCGACAACTTCACCCCGTATGTGAGCGTGCAGGGCAGCATCACCAACAAGCTCGAGCCGCCGAAGGCGCAGGAGCTGTACGCGGTGCTGGACGTGGCGATGTCGGCGGTCCTGACCCGCAAGGACGCTGATATCGACAAGCTCTTGTCGGACGCCGCCTCGAAGGCCGACAAGATCCTCGCCAAGAACACCTGATGGCTTTACTGACCGCGAAACCGCCGGTGCGCCGTTCCCTCCCCGAGGGAGCGGCGCGCCGCGCGGTGAGCAGGAACCTCACGGCGTACGGGTTCCTCTGCGGGGCATTGATCTGTTTCGCCTTCTTCTCCTGGTATCCGATGATCCGCGAGATCATCCTCAGCTTCCAGCAGACGAACTTCGTCGACCCGCCGCAGTGGGTCGGCTTCGACAACTTCCGCACCGTCTTCGAGGACTCGGCCTTCCGGGCCGCCTGGCTGAACACCGCCGCCTTCAGCGGCCTCGCCCTGGTCTTCGGGTACGGCGTACCGTTCGTGCTCGCCGTGGTCCTCAATGAGCTCCGGCACGCGAGGGCCTACCTGCGGTTCGTGGTGTACCTGCCGGTGATGTTGCCGCCGGCGGTCGGGGTGCTGCTCTTCAAGTGGTTCTACGATCCGGGCGCGGGCCTGTTCAACCAGATCCTCGACGTCTTCGCGATCCCGCCGCTGAGCTGGCTCGACTCCACCAGTACCGCGCTGATCTCGCTCGTCATCGTGTCGACCTGGATGAACCTCGGCACCGGCACGCTGATCTACCTGGCAGCGTTGCAAAGCATTCCCGGTGATCTCTACGAATCGGCCGAGCTGGACGGCGCGGGACTGTTCCGCCGCGTCTGGCATGTGACGATCCCGCAGACCAAGTTGATCCTCCTGGTGATGTTGCTGCTCCAGGTGGTCGCGACCATGCAGGTCTTCATCGAGCCCTACCTGCTGACCGGTGGTGGACCGGAGAACGCGACCGTGACAGTGGCGTACCTGATGTACCAGTACGCCTTCAACTTCGGTGACTTCGGTGGCGGTGGCGCGCTCGGCCTGATGCTGATGCTGGTGCTGGTCGTGTTCTCCGCGTTCTACCTGCGCGTCTCCCGAGACAATGAAGGTGGCCGATGACAACGACTCTGCAACCGACGCCGTTGCTCGAGGCAACCACGCCCGACCCGGCGCCGCGCCGTACGAGACGCAAGAAGGACAAGGGACGCGGCTCCGACACCCGGACGCTGGTCTCACCGTTGTCGCTGCGGTCCTGGCGCGGCAAGTTGATCTACTGGACGATCCTCGTCGTCGTTGTCACCGGGTTCACGCTGGCGTTCGTGTTCCCGCTGTACTGGATGGTGACGGGGGCGCTGAAGTCACCGGAGGAGCTGGCCCAGATCCCGCCGAGCTTCTTCCCGAAGAGCTTCGACTTCGGCGTCTACCTGGACGCCTGGGACCAGTTGCAGCTCGGCGTCTTCCTCCGCAACACCGCCCTGTACGCCGGTGGCGCGTGGCTGTTCACCCTCGCAGTCGACGTGACCGCGGCGTACGCGTTGTCCAAGCTCAGGCCGTTCTTCGGCAAGGTGATCCTCGGACTGATGCTGGCCACGCTGATGATCCCGCCGATGGTGCTCCTGCTGCCGACCTACCTGGTGGCCAAGGACGTCCCGATCTTCGGTTGGAACCTGCTGAACACTCCGTGGGCGATCTGGTTGCCGGCGGCAGCGAACGGGTTCTTCATCTTCCTGCTCAAGCGGTTCTTCGACTCGATCCCGCGCGAGCTGCTGGAGGCCGCGGAGATCGACGGCGCGTCACCACTGCGGATCCTGTGGTCGATCGTGCTGCCGGTGTCGCGGCCGATCCTCGGCGTGGTCTCGATCCTGTCGGTCGTGACGGTCTGGAAGGACTTCGTCTGGCCGCTGCTGGTGCTGCCGGAGACCGACAAGATGTCGATCAGTGTCGGCATCGCGTCGCTGTCGGCCCAGATGCCGCAGAACGTACTGATCGCATCGCTGGTGATCGCCAGCCTGCCGACGATCCTGGTCTTCTTCGTCTTCCAGCGCAGCATCATGGCGGGACTCACCGCCGGAAGCCTCAAAGGCTGATCCCCACACCCCCTAAGGAGAAGCATGTCGGAAACATGGTGGCGCGGAGCCGCGATCTACCAGGTCTACCTGCGAAGCTTTGCCGACGGCAACGGTGACGGGATCGGCGATCTGGCTGGGCTGCGGGCGAAACTGCCGTATTTGTCAGAGCTGGGGATCGACGCGATCTGGCTGAACCCGTGGTACCCGTCGCCGATGGCCGACGGCGGGTACGACGTGGCCGACTACCGGGCGATCGATTCGAGCTTCGGCACCCTGGCCGAGGCCGAGGCGTACATCGACGAAGCCCACGCGCTCGGGATCCGGACCATCATCGATATCGTGCCGAACCACGGCTCGGACCAGCAGGAGTGGTTCGTCCAGGCCCTCGCCGCCGGCCCGGGGTCGCCCGAGCGGGCGCGGTTCCTGTTCAGCGACGGCCGCGAAGGCGGGCTGCCGCCGAACGACTGGCAGTCGATCTTCAACGGCCCGGCCTGGACCCAGGTCCCGGACGGTCAGTGGTACCTGCACCTGTTCGCGCCAGAGCAGCCCGACTTCAACTGGCGGAACCCCGAGGTGGTGGAGGAGTTCCACAACATCCTCAGGTTCTGGCTCGACCGCGGCGTGGACGGCATCCGGATCGACTCCGCGGCGGTGCTGTTCAAGGACCTGGACAGCGTCGAGGAGTCGTACACCGATCACGACGAGGTGCACGACGTCTATCGCGGCTGGCGCCACATCACCGACTCGTACGAGGGCCGGTTCCTGGTCGGCGAGATGTGGATGCCGGACCAGGAACGGTTCGCCCTCTACCTGCGGCCCGACGAGATGCAGACCGCATTCAACTTCGACTTCCTCTCCCGCCCGTGGGAGGCGGACGAACTGCGGGCCTCGATCGACCTGACCCTGACGACCCACGTCCCGATCGGCGCGCCGCCCACTTGGGTGCTGTCGAACCACGATGTCACCCGACCAGTCACGAAGTACGGGCGTCCTGACACCTCGTTCTCACACCAGGACCGCAAGCACGGGATGGAGACCGACCCGGTACTCGGCGAGCGCCGGGCCCGCGCGGCCGCGCTGCTCGCCATGGCGTTGCCGGGTGGGTTATACGTCTACCAGGGCGAGGAACTCGGCCTGCCCGAGGTCGAGAACCTGCCGGACGAGCTGCTCCAGGACCCCCTCTGGGCCCGCTCCGGCGGAACCGACCGCGGCCGTGACGGCTGCCGGGTCCCGATCCCGTGGTCCGGCAAGGAGCCCCCGTTCGGCTTCGGAGCTGGTAAGCCGTGGTTGCCGCAACCCACCGACTGGAAGAACCTCACCGTCGAGTCCCAGCACGACGACCAGAACTCGATGCTGACCCTCTACCGCAACGGCCTGCGCCTCCGCCGCACGGACCTCGGCGACGGAACCCTGACCTGGCTCGACTCCGTGCCCGGCGTCCTACTCTTCGCCCGAGACTCCGGCCTCAAGTGCATCGTCAACCTGAGCCCGGCCCCCGTCGACCTCCCGCCCCACACCGACCTCCTCCTCACCAGCAACCCCCTGGAGGACGGCAAACTCCCCCCCGACACCACCGCCTGGCTCCGCTGAACCCCTTGCGTCCGAAGAACCTGATGTCCCCAGGTTCTTCGGACGCAAGGATCAGTCCGACGTGATTGGTGGGGAGACGGCGACGCGGCCCCAAGCATCCCGATTTCCCTCCGCATGCGCGGTGATCAGTTCGGCTATGCGTGCTGCGCCTTCTTTGAGCGCACTGGGTACGGCCGGCTCATTGGCCGCTTGATGAATCGCTTTCGGAACGTCGAGTCGAATCGACCTGGCTCGATGGATCGACTCGTCGCGACTCAGACCTAGACGTCTTCCAACTGCCGCCCAATCGCTCTCGGAGACCTTTGCCATCTCCCAGGTCTGTCCGATTTTCATGGCTGACCTGAGGCCTGGTTCGAGGTTGTAGGGAAGGATTGACGCGACATCGTAGAGAGGCGCGAGTCGGATGTCAGTGGAATTCAGGAGTACGGAATAGTTTTTCGCATGGGCGTCGGTGGCGCCGATGGTGACGTTGTACACCAAGTAGTCGAACAGGCGGCGCTGGTTGTCTCGGCGGCTCGCGCTGAGGCCGTTGCTTGCGAGGAGATCGGCCAGTTGCGGGACGCCGGGGCCGCCGTCAGCTTGATACTTCAGCGCCGGATGGACCGACAGCGCCTGGCACATGTCTTCCTGATGTAGGCGCCGCCAGCGACCTGCCGTTTGTAGGCGGTCATAGCGGTGTGAGATTAGGACTTCGAAACGTTCGCTTGCCAAGAGTTCGCCGTTGGCCGCCTCCAGCCCAATCAGTTGAGCAGCGCGGAGGCATAGGTACTCGTTCAAGTGGTGCCCGCCATAGTTGGGCATTGATGGCTTCAGGATGTGCGTAGTGGGCGTCGAATCCCGGGGGACCCCCCATCGACCGTCTTCCGAGCGGAACAAGGCGATCTTGCTCTGTGCTCCTGCAAGGCTCCAGCGACCGACGTCCCGTCCGGGGTCCCAGGTATCAGGTGACTGAGCCAGATCAGCGAGCGTAGTGTCCAGATCATCCGTCGACAGCCACTCGATGTCGCCCTGCTGGGTGGCGGCGTCTGTCGATGCGACGTCCGCTGGGAGTATCTGGACTGCGCCAGCTGCATCCCTGCCGATGTTCCGCAGTAACGCGTATGGATTTTTTGGGGATACGCGATACTTACTTGCTAAGCGTTCCAGTGCGGGCTCACTATCCGGTAGCAGGCCTGCGATAAAAGCTCGAACTGGCTTTGGTGGAAACGCAGTACGCGCCTTCGGCATGGATAAGGAAAGCGGGACGGTCGTGCGCTGCGTCCGATATTCCTCGTCGTAGGTGAATGAGATGCGGCCCTGTGAATTCTGTGCTAAGTGGCCAGCTCGGACGCCGTCCAGATAGACGATCAGACGCTCATCAGCCATCCGATGGCGGCTTGTCGTCCGATGGAAGGCGGCTGTCCGAGTCTTCCTTTGGTTTAACGGCCAGGTCTGCGAAGACCTCAGTCCAGGCTGAGTCGGTCGGCTCTAGGAGGGATTCGTCGTCGGTGTCCGTGGTCAGCGCTACACCTGCGGCTGCCATGGCGTCTAGAACCAGTTGGGCCTCAAGGCGAGGGTGCCCCTTCTCAAGCCGCATGATCCAATTTCTGGAGACGCCAACCTTCGCGGCCAGCTCGGCTTGGCTCATCTTCTGGTCGGTGCGTGCTTGACGCACCGCGGCGCCGAGGTCACGCACAGTGTGGACCTGCATGCCTCTGCTCTTGGTTGCCGGCGACATGCATCTAGTGTCATCGAACGATGGCATTTAGACAAGCTATCGAACGGTGGCATTTGCATATGCCATCGAACGGGTGCATATCGATATGCCATCGAACGATGACATCTAGTCTGTGAAGCCTAGATGACGGTGTGGCCCGCCAGCCAGCGGTTGCCTGCGGCCGATTGGACCACCGCCCCCTTCAAACCGCCCCTCACCATGCCGAGGATCAGTCGGTGGTGAGGGGGTGGAAGTTGCGGAGGCGGAGGGAGTTGGTTACTACGAAGATGGAGCTGAAGGCCATGGCGGCGCCGGCGAGCATGGGGTTGAGGAGGCCGGCGGCTGCGAGGGGTAGGGCGGCTACGTTGTAGGCGAAGGCCCAGAACAGGTTGCCCTTGATTGTGCGCAGGGTGTGGCGGGCCAGCCGGATCGCGTCGGCTGCCGAGCGTAGGTCGCCTCGGACCAGCGTCAGGTCGCTGGCCTCGATCGCCACGTCGGTGCCGGTGCCCATGCTCAGGCCGAGGTCCGCCTGGGCCAGTGCGGCCGCGTCGTTCACGCCGTCGCCGACCATCGCGACCACGCGGCCCTCGTCCTGCAGCCGCTTGACCGTGTCGACCTTGTCGGCCGGCAGCACCTCGGCGATCACCTCGTCGATGCCGACCTCAGCAGCGACTCGGCGAGCGACTGCCTCGTTGTCACCGGTCAGCAGCACGGGCCGCAATCCCAGTGCTCGCAACTGCCGGATCGCCTCCGTGGACGTCGGCTTCACGGTGTCCGCGACCACGAGCACGGCTCGTGCCTTGCCGTCCCAGCCGACGGCGACCGCAGTACTGCCTTCTGCTTCCGCGTGTTCCTTGGCGTGCGCGAGCGCCTCGGGCAGGTGCTGACTCCACTCCTCGAGGAGTCGCGTGCGCCCGACCAGTACTGCGTGTCCGTCGACGATCCCCTGGACCCCGAGGCCCTCGACGCTGCCGAAGTCCTCGACCTCCGGGAGCTTGCCGAGTTCCTCGGTCGCACCTCGCGCGACCGCCTGGGCAATCGGGTGCTCACTGGAGTGCTCCAGCGCCCCGGCCAACCGCAGTACCTCTGCCCTCTCCTCACCTGAGGCCAGCAGGACGTCGACGAGCGCCATCCGCCCGGTCGTCACAGTCCCGGTCTTGTCCAGTACTACGGTGTCGACGCGGCGGGTGGATTCCAGTACCTCCGGACCCTTGATCAGGATCCCCAGTTGGGCTCCCCGACCGGTTCCGACCATCAGAGCGGTCGGGGTTGCCAGGCCGAGCGCACACGGGCAGGCGATGATGAGGACGGCCACGGCCGCGGTGAACGCCACCTCGACCGGCGACCCGTTGCCGAGCCAGAACGCCAGCGTGCCGAAGGCGAGCACGATCACGATCGGCACGAACACCCCGGAGATCCGGTCGGCCAGTCGTTGCACCGCTGCCTTGCCGTTCTGAGCGTCCTCGACCAGCCGGGCCATCTGCGCCAGCTGGGTATCCGAGCCGACCCGTGTCGCCCGTACTACGAGCCGCCCGCCGGCGTTGACAGTCGCGCCGACGACGGCATCGCCTTCGCCGACCTCGACCGGTACGGATTCGCCGGTCAGCATCGAGGCGTCCACCGCGCTGCTGCCGGTGACGATCACGCCGTCAGTGGCGATCTTCTCGCCCGGCCGTACGACGAACTCGTTGCCTACAGCAAGTTTGTCGGCCGGGATACGAACCTCGTCACCGTTGCGAAGTACGGCCACGTCCTTGGCGCCAAGTTCGAGCAGAGCCTTGAGGGCGGCACCGGAACGACGCTTGGCCCGGGCCTCGAAGTACCGGCCGGCCAGGATGAACGTCGTGACGCCGGCGGCGACCTCGAGGTAGATCTCCTCGGCGCCACCACCCCGGGACGGGATCAGCGTGAACGGCATCGTCATACCAGCCTCGCCGGCATCACCCAGGAACAATGCGTAGAGCGACCAGAAGAACGCGCTGACCACACCGAGGGAGATCAGCGTGTCCATCGTCGCGGCACCGTGCCGCAGGTTGGTCCAGGCGGCTTTGTGGAACGGCCACGCGGCCCACGTGACCACCGGAGCGGCCAGCGTCAGGGACGCCCACTGCCAGTAGTTGAACTGCAGTGCCGGAATCATGCCAAGGGCAATCACCGGTACGGCGAGCACGATGCTCGTGATCAGCCTTTCCCGCAAGGGCTTCAGCTCATCGGGAGCCTCGTCGCTCACAGGGGGAGTAGGCAACGAAGCGGTGTAGCCGGTCGCCGCCACGGTGGCGACCAGGTCG
>NZ_DASRXP010000749.1:0-3012 GCF_035687465.1 Kribbella sp. | reverse complement strand
CTACCGGGACCCGGGGCTCCGAGCACTCCGTAGTCCCGGACAGGACGCGGCCGCGCTGACCGAGGTGCTCGGGGATCCCGCGATCGGGCAGTTCGACGTCACCGTGGTCCGCAATGCCGAGGTCCAGGAGTTGCGGGAGCAGCTCGACTCCTTCTTCTCCGGAGCCGGCCGGACCGACGAACTGCTGGTGCACTTCTCCTGCCACGGTCTCAAGGACGACGCCAACGACCTCTACCTGGCCGCGACCGACACCCGCGCCTCGATGCTGGCATCCACCGGTCTGCCGGCAGATTTCGTCGCCCGGCGGATGCGGGCCAGCCGGGCTCGCAGCATCGCGTTGTTCCTGGACTGTTGTTACGGCGGCGCGTTCGAGCGGGGAATGCTGGCGCGCGCCGGGTCCGACGTACCGGTGCTGGACTCGTTCGGGCAGAACGAGCTGGCCGAAGGGGCCGGGCGGGTGGTGATCACCGCGTCGAGCGCGGTCGAGTACGCCTTCGAGAGCGGCGACCTGACAGACGCTGGCCAGGTCGAACCGTCCGTGTTCACCTCCGCGATCGTGCAGGGCATCTCGACCGGCGACGCCGACAGCGACGGCACCGGCCTGATCAGCGTCCACGAGCTCTTCGCGTACGCCGAACGCCACGTCCGCCGGGTGAGTCCGCAGCAAACCCCCCACATGTGGTCCTTCGGGACGCGTGGCGACATCGTGGTTGCGCGATCGCCGCTCCGGCGGGTGGTCCCGTCGACGTTGCCGGTCGCGGTCCAGACAGCACTCGCGGGCGACCGCATCAGCCGCCTCGGCGCGGTCCACGTGCTGTCCGAACTCCTCGACGAGGCGGATCCCCCGACGGCGCTCGCCGCAGTACAGGCGTTGCAGTATCTCGTCGACGACGACAGCCGCTCGCTGTCGGAGGCGGCTACGACGACCCTGCGTCGGGTCCGCCTGACAGCAACGCCGGCAGTAGTCGAGGTTGCAGCCGGTACGCCGACGTCGATGGAGATCGTCCTCGGTGGATCAGTACTGGCTATCGCAGCCCGGGTGGAGACGAGCCCCGACTGGATCAAGATCCGCCAGATCGGCGACCGCCTGACCCTAACCATCGACACCCCCACTGCAGCCGACAGCTACATCGAGGTAGCCGGCCCCACCGGCACCACAGACATCCACGTCACCGCCACCGCCCCCGCGGCACCTGCACCGACGCCAGCCCAAAAGCCCCCAAAACAAGGGACTCCACAGCCGGAGTCATCGCCGTCGGCGAAAGCCAGCTTTGCGCCGGCAGGTTCGCCCCCGCAGGCTCGACCGCGCCCTGAGTCCTCGCAGCAGCCTCCATCCGCATCAGCGCAGCAGCTGCCACCTGCGTCAGCGCAGGGCCCCCGGCCGGTGAAGCAGCCCGCTCTCTGGTCAAAGGCGCCTCGGCAGAAGGTCTCACCGAATCCCGCGGCCGGGAAGCAAGCTCAGCCCGCGACAGCGGAGTACAAGCCTGCCTCGCCCATCAAACCGACATCGAAGAACAGCGCTTCGTTCGTACTCTGGATCAGCGCGGCAGTCGTGCAGATCCTCGCCCCGTTCCTCCTCGGCGGCGGCGGGTACCTGGCTGTCCTCCTGGTGCTAGGCACGTGTGCCCTGCTGGTTGCATCGGGCGTGCTGAGCCGGCGGCAGAATCCCAAGGACCTGGTGACCGGCATCGCCGGGACCGCCCTCACGCTGTTCTTCGCGATCGGCGTCTTCAGTGCATCCGTCTCTTCAACCGACGGACCCGAGGCAGGTGCCTACGCCTTCGTGATCTCCGCCATCCTCGCCGTCATCGCGCTGATCCAGACAATCCGCAGACACCTCCGGAAGCGGTCCGCACCGACGGCGACCCAATAGTTGCTCATAGCAACCACTCTGGGCCAGCCGCGTGGCCAAGGCGGTTCTATCGAGTGCATTGGTGATGTGGTTGCGCGGGCGCATTGGGGCTGTGGTTGCGCCGGTGCATTGGCAGTGTGGTTGCGCGGTCTCCGCTGCGTGATGGTGCTAGCCGAGGTGGTGGGTATCAAGGGCGCTTCGCGGCCCTTCGGGCTCGAACAAGTTCGACCCTTGACACCCACCACCTCGGCCAGGGAAGGACGCAGCTACGCGGATCCCGCGCAGAGGTATGAGCTGCATCCAGGGGATCCCGTCCGCCCGGGTGGTTCGTGCGGGATGTTCGGCGATTGCGGTGGTTCCGTCGGCCCGGGTGGTGCCGCGTTTGCGGGGTGGCCCCATCCGGACCTACAGAAGTCGCGAAACCCTGTCCAGTAACCGGTTTCCCGGGTGGGGTCGGCGGGTTCTGTAGGTCCGGGTGGTGGCCGTGCTGGAGATGGTGGCGTGGTTCGGTCGGCTGCCGGTTTGTGGGGCCGATACCGGTCTACTGGGCGCTATCGGTCGAACAACCCGGTATCGGCGGTGGGCGCGCCCGGTCGGATGCCGGGTCGTTGGACCGATGCCGGTCTGTAGGGCGGTATCGGTCGAGCAGGCGGCTATCGGCCGGGCGGTTCACTGGCTGGTCCGCCTGGTGGTGTGCGCGTTCCGCTAGGTGGTTCAGCAGCGGGTGCCCCGGACGCCCAGCACTCAGTAACCTCCCGGCCAGGCACCGGAACCTCCCAGCCAGGCGCCAGCACAGGCGTGGAGCCGCTCCGGCGGGGGCACTGGCGGGAGGTTGCTGAGTGGTGGAGGTCCGGGCCTTCGTCCTGCCGGCCGGATCGGCCCCGGGCCGCTCTGCGGAAAGCCGTCTGTCGGCTCCGCGAACCACCCGGGCGGCGGCCCCACCGAATCCCCGACCCGGCCACCTCACGGAGTCACCCGGGCGGCACCCCTCGGCGAAAATCCCTGAATTGTGGCCGTAGTTCTCAGCGGCTCCGGGCGTAGCTGCGTCCTTCCCTGGTCGTGGTGAGGTGTGTCAAGGGTCGAACTCGTTCGAGCCCGAAGGGCCGCGAAGCGCCCTTGACTCACCTCACCACGACTAGCAAACTCACGCAGCCCGGCGA
>NZ_DASRXP010000748.1:0-17524 GCF_035687465.1 Kribbella sp. | reverse complement strand
CTGGGAGCAACCGCGCTTCGTCGCCGAGTGCGCCCGGATCCTCAACCACACCGGCCTGCTGGTCCTGTCCACCCCGAACCGGCTGACCTTCCCGAGCGGCAACTGGTATCACACCAGAGAACTGACGGCCGCCGAGTTCACCGACCTGGCCGAAGCCGAAGCCGAACACCAGCTGGAAATCGTGGAGACACTAGGCCTCTGGCATGGCGAAGAACTGGCCCGCTGGGAGGCGCAGCATGGGTCCTGCGTCGACGCGCAGCTAGCCGAGGACCACGGCACCTGGCCGGACCACCTCGTCCAACGCGTGCGGCAGACCAGCTATAAGGACTTCGAGATCAGGCCGGGCGACCTCGACGACAGCCTCGACCTGATCGTCGTCGCCCGGCCCCGCACCATCACAAGAAGCTAAGGCCGGACGAAGCGCTCCACGATCTTGCCGGCGATCAGGTAGACCAGCGCGGCGATACCCCAGTTCACCAGCAGGGTGTTCTTCGCGGTCTCCAGCCGGAACAGGTCCTTGAACGGCCCGACCAGATCGTGCCCGCGCTCCAGCACCCAGCGGACGATCTCGTTGCTCTGGTTCGCCTGGTCCAGCGCGGTGAACAACGCACCGAGCGCCAGCACCGCGGCCGCCAGCACGGCGATCAGCCAGATCAGCGAGGCGAGCAGGTTCCGGAACCGGTTGACTCCGGCCCCCACCGACGACATCGCCGCCCGGCCCTTGCCGGAACCAGAACCGGAACCAGAACCACCCTCGCGCGCAGCCTTCGCAGAAGCCAACGGATTCCCAGCCGGCGTCTTGTTGCCCGAGGCCCCAGTCGAGCCGGCCCCGGCACCAGCAGAGGCAACAGCCGGCTGACGAGTGACCGGCTTGGTCACCGAGGTCTCGTCCCCGGTCGCCGCGGCATCCTCAGCGGCCGCCTTCTCCCTGGCCTTCTGCGCCGCGACGATCTCGGCCGCGGTCTGCGGTTTCGCCTTGATCGCGGTCGCGTTGCGTCCGGAGCCGCCTGCCGGGGTCTGTTCGGCCTCGACCGGTGTCACCGCCTTCTCGGCATCGGCGGTCTTGTCCGCCTTGTCGTCGTGAGTACCCACGTCGCCCATCTCCTCAGCCGGGGTCGGTTCCTCGTCCGTCTCCGCTACCTGCACCGGCGGCTTCTTCCGCCGGTTGCCCGGGACCGGTCGCGGCGACAGTCTGCGCCGCACACCGGCCATCGGTTTCGTTCCGTCCACACTGTCCAACGTAACGATGTCCGGACCGTCGGTCACAATCGGCACCGGTTCGACCACCCGGTGTCGCGCAGCGGTGATCGAGCCGTCGGCGGCAGCCTGGTCCAGCATCGACCCGATCTCCGCCTGCTCAGCCACGCTGCGTCTCCTCTCCGACGACTTCCGGGACATAGTGCCCGACTGGTGAGTAACTTGAGAACCCCTCGGTCTCACTTGCTCTATCACCACTCGTAGGTGATCCGTTACCCACCGGCGGGTCACCTGACCCGTCAGGCCCTCCCGCGCGAAGTCGTGCGGCAGTCTCCTCGTTCCCCCGGTCCAGCTGCTCCAGGTAGGCCCGGCGCTCCGCGTCAGCGGCGTACCGGCTGATCCGGTCCTTCACCACGACGGCCGGGATGCCCGCCGCCACGGCGTACTCCGGAATGTTGCCACGGGCAACGCTGTTCGCACCGATCACCGCGCCGCGGCCGATGTCGGCACCTCGCAGGACGGTCACTTTCGTGGCCAGCCAGCAGTCCGGGCCGATCCGGACCGGCGACTTCACCAGGCCCTGGTCCTTGATCGGCAGGCCGAGGTCCTCGGTCTTGTGGTCGAAGTCGCAGATGTAGGTCCAGTCCGCGATCAGCGTGGACGCGCCGATCTCGATGTCCAGGTAGCAGTTCACCGTGACATCGCGGGCGAACACCACCTTGTCGCCGATCCGCAGCGTGCCCTCGTGCGCACGCAGCCGGGTCTCGTCGCCCAGGTGCACCCACTTGCCGATGATCAGCCGGCCGTGACCGGGCCGCGCCACGATCTCCAGCTTCTTGCCCAGGAAGACGAACCCCTCGGTGATCACGTGCGGGTGACGGACCTTGAACACCGCGAAGCGCCAGTACCGCTTCAGGTAGTACGGCGTCCACGCCCGGTGGCGCACCACCCAGCGCAGATTCGCCGCCGTCAGCAACCGCATCCGTCCAGTATGTACACGGCCTACGGTGCTACCCCGGTGATCGACACGTTGTAGTAGAGCTCGTCCGGCACGACCTGTGACAGCACCTTGTCGACCTTGGACAGCTGCAACCACGACTTGTAAGCGAACATTCTCCAGCCGAACCCGAGCTTCTCCTCCGGCACCGCCGCCTCAAAAGTCCGGATCGGCCACCCGACCCAAGCAGCAAGCAGCTCCTCTGTGACAGTCCGTACTTCGCTTGCTCCGGCGCGCGTGGCCATCCGGGCGAGCGTGTCCGGGTCAAACGTATGCAGGTCGACCACTGCCTCGAGCGCGGCCGCCCGGGAAGACTCGTCGAGCTCCGACTGCGGACGGCGCCAGTGGGACAACGCCGGCAACTTGGTCACGTTGGTGGTCGCCCACCAGGTGAGCCGGGAGAGCCGCCGGGCCACGTAGTCGCCGTACCGGGTGGGCTCGCCGCAGATGACGAACCGGCCACCCGGCTTGAGGACGCGGAGCATCTCGCGGAAGGCCAGTTCGACGTCCGGGATGTGGTGGATCACCGCGTGCCCGATGACCAGGTCGAACGTGTCGTCGTCGTACGGGAGCTTCTCGGCGTCCGCGACCTTGCCCTCGATCGCGAAGCCGAGGGTGTCGGCGTTGCGCTTGGCCGCCTCGACCATGCCCGGCGACAGGTCCGTCACGTGCGCCTCGGCGAGCACGCCCGCCAGCTTGAGGTTCAGCGTGAAGAAGCCCGTCCCGGCGCCGATCTCCAGGGACTTCTCATAGGGCCAGCCTGATGAACCCGCGACAGCCTTGAACCGGTCGCGGGCGTAGTCGACGCAGCGTTCGTCGTACGAGATCGACCATTTCTCGTCATAGGTCGACGCTTCCCAGTCGTGGTAGAGCACCTGGGCGAGCTTGTTGTCGTTCCACGCCGCCTCGACCTCTTCAGCGGAGGCGGCGGGCTTCGAAGTAGAGGACGTGGTCATCAGTTTCCCTTGAACTCGGCCTTGCCCGGGCCGTTCTCCACGAAGGACTTCATCCCGATCGTGCGGTCCTCGGTGGCGAACAGCGCGGCGAACTGCTGCCGCTCGATCTCGAGCCCGGTGGCCAGATCCACGCCGAGGCCCGAGTCGATCGCTTCTTTGGCCGCGCGCAAGGCCAGCGCGGCACCGCGGGAGAACTGCGATGCCCAGGCGACGGCAGCGTCGTACACCTCGGCCGCCGGGACGACCTTGTCGACCAGGCCGAGCTGCAGAGCCTCGGCGGCGTCGACGAAACGGCCGGTGTAGATGATGTCCTTGGCCTTGGACGCGCCGATCAGGCGGGAGAGGCGCTGCGTGCCGCCGGCTCCGGGGATGACGCCGAGCAGGATCTCGGGCTGGCCGAGCTTGGCGTCGTCGGCCGCGATCCGGAAGTCGGCGCAGAGCGTGAGCTCGCAGCCGCCACCGAGCGCGTAGCCGGTGATCGCCGCCACGGTGGGCTTGGGGATGGCGGCAACGGCCGACAGTGCGGTCTGCAGCGGACCGGAGCGCTTGACCATGTCGGCGTACGACATGTCGGCCATTTCCTTGATGTCGGCGCCGGCCGCGAACACCCGCTCGCCGCCGTAGATGACGACGGCGCGAATGCTGTCGTCGGCGGTCGCGGCCAGGGCGGCCTCGCGGATCTCTTCCTGGACCTGGACGTTCAGCGCGTTCATCTTCGGCCGGTCCAGCCGGATCGTGCCGACCCCGTCGGCCACCGTCAGATTGACGAACTCGCCCATCGCCTCGCTCCTCCAGTCGTGTACTACCCGCGGGTCACATCCACGGCACCGTACCGGACCACTGGAGTCAGTCGTACTACGGGGACGCCTACCCCCGCTTCAACTCGGTGAACAACTGCGCCTCGGTCTTGCCGAGTTGTTCGGTGAAGACCAGGTCCCGCTGCGTCTGGGTGAACCCCTTGCGCGCGAGGTCCTGATACAGCTTCGCGAACTTGGCGGCGCCGTACTTGTCGATCAGGTGGTCGACCGCGTACCAGCCGATGGCGTAGGAGCTGTCCATCGTCTTGTAGAACACCCGGTCGTCGGGCATCACCTTCGCCTTGGCGAGGTACTTCGACCGGACCGTCCGGCGGTAGCGATCGAGGTCCATCTCGCGCTCACCGTCCATCGGCAGCAGTTCGACGTACTCCGCGGCGCCCTCGACCATCCAGCGTGGGGCATAGGCCCCGTACGGCGCGGCCGCGACATGGGTGAACTCATGGGCCAGGTGCCGGGCATCCAGATCGTCCCGGTAGGCGGGATTCACCACGACGTACGACCCGACCTCCTCGCCGGCCGTCTCCACTTCGCCGGGCAGCGTCCGATACACGTTGGTGGCCATCGCCAGCACGTCCTCGGCGTTCTTGGGCACGGTGTAGTCGGCGGTCCGGACCTTGCGATCGTCCAGCGCGATGACCACTCCTGAGCCCTTCCAGCCTGCGGACCACTCACGGCTCACCGCTTTGACCGCGCTGACCGCGTCCTTCAGGATCGACGCGGCAAGCTCGGTCCGGCCCTTCTCGACCACCACCAGCGCTCGGGGCGCGCGCCGGACCAGCACCGGCCCGACGTCCCACGGCTCCAAGTGCGAACCCGGCGGCAGCGCGCCGTCCAGGTGGGCGTCGTCGATCAGCACCAGCCGCCCGGCCTTCGGCAAGAACGTGTAACCGACCATGGTCCGCACCGGCTGCGCGTCGATGCCCCTGATCTGGTAGACCATCGCCACCCCGACCAGGTAGACCGACGGGCCGTACTTGTCCTCCAGCGCCTGTTCGAACTGGGCCCGGTCCTGCTCGTAGCTCAGCTTCGCGAACCCGAACTGCACCAGGTTTGCGAACAACTCCTTCTGCTTGGCCACTAGCTTCGCGTTTGTCGGGTCCACGTCGGCCAGGAACTTGGCGGCATCGCGCCGCAGCACCGCATCCGCCCGGCGGCGCAGCAGTGCGTCGACCGCCTCGCTCTGTGCGGCAGCGTCGACCTGAGCCACGGCGGACGGCGTACTGGTGACCACGACGTCCGAGGTCTTCGCCTCAGCATCACTGCCACCGCCGTCGCCACCGCGCCAGACCAAGCCGCCGGCCGCGGCACCGCCCACAGCGATCACCAACACAACGGCCAGCAGCCAGCGCCGCCAAGAGCCCCCCGGCTCAGTTCTTGAAGGCTCGCTCATCTCGCGACCCCACCCCTTGCTCAAACCCGTCTCGGGCCCACCCCGTGAGAGAGCGTCAGAGTACTACTGGCTGACCGGATGACGCTGAGCGACGAGCAGCATCGACAATCCGGAAGGTGCGAAGGCCCACGTTGCCGTCTGGCTGGGGAACGACGGCAGGCGGCGTACCTGGGACAGCCGGGCCGGAGGCTCGTACTGCGGTCAGGAACTCGGCCAGCATCATCGAGTCGAGATCACCGCCGACCGGGAGGAACACCTCGCCCGACGGATCGATCCCGCCCACATGCGGCAAGAACGGCGCGATCTCCACCGAACCGTTCGTCCCGGTGACCTGGAGCGTGACGCCACCCCACGTCGGTCCGTTGTCCGGCACGCTCCAGGAGCAGTCGATCGTTGCCAACAGCCCGTTCGCGTAACTGATGGTCACGATCCCGCCCGTCTCCACCGACACCCCCTTGTCCTGGTGAAGGACGCGGTTCGCCGCCGCGTGCACCCGCGTGGCCTCGACCCCGCCGGTCAGCCCGTCGATCAGGTCAGCGCAGTGCACGGTGTGATCCACCAGCGCTCCCCCACCCGCCAGCTCGGCATCGGTGAACCACTGCCGCTGCGCGTACGGGATCTTGCCGTTGTTCGTCCCGAGTACCGCGAAGACGTCGCCCAGCCGCCCGGCCTCGACCATCGCTCGAAGCCGCCCGTACGACGGCGCGAACCGCACCGGGTAAGCAGTCATCAGAATCACCCCGGCTGCTTCGCAAGCGGCCAGCATGGCCTCCCCATCGACGACCTCGGTGGCGAGCGGCTTCTCGCAGAGCACGTGTGCCCCGACCGCGGCCGCCCGTTCCACCAGCCCGCGATGCAAGGCGTTCTCGCTCGTCACCACCACGGCATCCGGCCCCCAGCCGAACAGCTCGTCGTACGAGTCCACGTAAGGAACGCCAACCGCCTCGGCAAACGCAGCACCCCTCGGCCCCGCATCAGGTGCGGCAGCCCCCAAGGGATCCGCAGTTAGCACCTCGACATCAGGCAGCTGCGCAAGCAGCCTCGCGTACGACGATGCGTGAGTGTGCGCGAACGACGCGATAGCAACCTTCATTCGCCAGCTCCTGACGTGCTCATGTCGATCGTGCGGCCGGTCGCCATCGACTCGTGCGCGGCCTCGGCCAGATAGACCGCCGCGATCCCATCAGCTGCGAGGACCCTGGGCTCCGCTCCCCCACGCAACGCCGCCGCGAGCTCACGAAGCTGGGTCAGATAGGGGCTCTCATAAAGCGTCGACGAAGGAATCAGCAGATCCCCGCCCGATCCCCCGTCTTGCAACTCCTCCTGGAACCCGGTGTCCTCCGCCGACGAGTACTCCAGCACCCCAGCAGATCCCGCGATCGAGAACCCCGACTTGAACTGCGTCCCGGTCGCACCCCAGGTCGCCCGGAGCTGACTGATCGCCCCTGACGCATGCGTGAGGGTGACATGGGCCGCCACGTTGACCGGGCTGATCCCATCGACGTTCGGCGGGCTCTGGACGGCGTACAGGCTGGTCACCTCGCCGCAGATCCACCTCGCCTGATCCAGGTCGTGAACCATCAGATCCATGATCACGCCCCCGGACCGCGCGACATCGCGGTACCACCCAGCACCGGCCGGCGACGACGCCACCCGGAAGAACCTCGCCACGGCGACCTCACCGATCCGGCCCGACCGTACTGCGTCGTACGCCGCGGCATAAGCGGGGAAGAACCTCACGACGTGGGCCGGGAAGATCCGCAGCCCAGCAACCGCGGCAGCTGCCGACAGCTCCTGGGACTCAGCCGCGGTCAGAGTCAGCGGCTTCTCACAGATCACGTCCCGACCGGCCTTGATCGCAGCCAGCGCGATCTCCTTGTGCGTCGCCGACGGCGTGACGATGTCCACGAAGTCCACCGCGTCGAGCAACTCGTCCAGCGAGTCGACCGCCTCCAGCCCGTACTGCGCCGCGAGCTCCGGCGCACCCGCGTGCGAGTGCACCAGGACCCGCGCACCCAGCGCCTTCCAGGCCGCGACATGCACGTGCGCGATGTTCCCCGCACCGATCAGTCCAACGGTTTCGCTCATCAATGTCCTCTACTTGAGTCCCGAGAAGGCAATTCCTTCGACCACCCTGCGCTGCAGGACGACGAAGAGGATCAGGATCGGTGCCATCGCCATCAGCGCGGCTGCCATCATCACACCTGGCGAGATGCTGCCCTGGTAGCCGCTCAACGTCGCCATCCCGACCGCCAGCGGCATCTTCTCCGGTGACGACGTGATCACCAGCGGCCAGAGCAGGTCACCCCACGACACCAGCACGGTGATGATCGCGAGCGAGGTGAGACCGGGTTTCGCCACCGGCAGCACGACCTTCCAGAAGGTCTGCCACGGATTGCAGCCGTCCAGCCGGGCCGCCTCCTCCAGCTCCACCGGGACGGTCTTGAAGAACTGCATCATCAGGAAGGTGCCGAACGCACTGAAGATGCCCGGGGCAACGATCCCCTGGATGCTGTCCAGCCAGCCCAGCTGCTGGACGATCTGGTACTGCGGGATCAGGTACACCTGGCCCGGCACCATCAGGATGGACAGGATCAACGCCAGCATCAGCCCCTTGAACCGGAACGACATCCGGGCGAAGGCGTACCCGGCCAGCGAGCACAGCACCAGCTGCCCGATCGTCCGGCTGAACGTGACCGCTACCGACACCCAGAACTGCTCCAGGAACGGCAGCCGCTCGAACACCTCGGTGAAGTTGCGCCACTCCAGCCCGCTCGGCACGAGGTCCGGCGGGACCGAGGTGATCTCGGCCTGGGTGGAGATCGACAGCTTCAGCTGCCACAGGAACGGGAACATCATCACCAGGCTGCCGATGATGAGTACGACGTGGGCGAGGCGATTGCTGCCGAGCCGCTCTGCCCTCGCGGACCGCGTTGCCGCCGGCGTCACCGTAGTACGGGCGATGGTCTCAGTCATAGGTCACCCACCTGCGCTGGAGACGGAACTGGAAGAGGGTCAGCAGGCCGACGACCGCGAGGATCAGCACCGCGACGGCGGCGGCGTAGCCGCGTTCGTTGGTGTCGAAGGCGGCGCTGTAGAAGAGGAAGACGAGCGACTGCGTCTTCGACATCACCGGGTTCTCGGGACCGAGCAGCGCGAACAACTGGTCGAACAGCTGGAAGCCCGCGATCGTGGTGATCACCGACAGGAAGAAGATCGACGGTGTCAGCAGTGGCACGGTGATCGAGCGGAACTGCTGGGCCCGGCCGGCGCCGTCCAGTGACGCCGCCTCGTAGAGCTCGCCGGGGATGCCTTTCAGACCGGCGGAGAGCACGATCATGTTGAACCCGATCGACATCCACAACCCCAGCAGCGCGACCGCGACCAGGGCGAACCACTCCGTCGAGATCCAGCGCGGTCCGTCGATGCCGAGCACGCCAAGCGACTGGTTCAGGATGCCGTACTCGCCGTTGTAGATGATCCGCCAGACGAGTGAGATCGCCGTCGGCATCGCGACGTACGGGAGGAAGAACAGCGTCCGGTAGACCATCGCGAAGCGCAGTCCGGGGCGGTTCAGCAGGCTGGCGAACAACACCGCGAGCGGGATCCCGAGCAGCACGATCGCGGTGTAGACCACCGTGTTGACGATCGCCCGGTAGACCTCGGTGTCGGCGATCAGCTCGCTGTAGTTCGCCGCGCCGACCCAGGTACTGCCGCCGAACGGGCCGGTGTCGGTGAAGCTGTCGTACACCGTCTTCAGCAGCGGCCAGAAGTAGAACACCAGTACGCCGAAGAAGGTGGGCAGGACGAACAACCACGGCCATCGCCCGTCGGGAGAGCGCCGGGCCGAACTCATTTCTCTTTGCCCAGCGCCTCGTCCATCTTGGTCGCGACCTCCTGGCCGACTTCGGCCATCGGCTTGTCACCACCGAACGCGGGCAGCAGCAGATCGAGCTCCAGCTTGTTCCAGACCGCCGTGTCCTTGCTGACCGGGTACGGCTCGGAGTACTGGTCGGCCGCGTCGATGAAGGTCTTCAGCGCGTACGGCGCGGAGTTGACGAAGTCCGTCTGGGTTCCGGTGTACGCCGGGTTGGCGGCACCCGCCTTCGCCTGGATCAGCGCGGCCTCCTTGCCACTGAGGAACTTGAGGAACGCGGCCGAGGCCTCCGGGTTCTTCGTCTTCGCGCTCATCACGTTGCCGATCCCGTGGATCACCGTCTTGCGCTCGCCACTGGGGGCCTTCGGCAACGGCAGGATGGCGAGGTCGTTCTTGACCGGCGACTTCAGCGCCGCCGAGACCAGCCAGTTGCCATTCCACATCATCGCGGCCTTGCCGCTGAAGAAGCGGTCCCGGCCGCGGATCTCCGCACCCTGCGCGCCGCTCGGGGTGTAGCCCTCCTTGACCATGTCCGACCAGAACTGCAGTGCCTCGGCGGTCTTCGGGTCGGCGTACCCAGACTTGCCGTCCTTGAGGATGGAGCCGCCGTTGCTCAGGATCGCCGGGTAGTAGTTGCCCTGGTTCCCCAGTTCGTCGGAGGAGGCATAGATGCCCTTGGGGCTGAGCGCGGCCTTGAGTTTGCCAGCGGCCGTCTTGTAGTCGTCCCAGGTCCAGTCCGCCGTGGGTTCCGCGACCTTGGCGTCGGCGAAGAGTTTCTTGTTGTACCAGAGCGCGATCGTGTCGAAGTCCTTCGGTACGCCGTACTGCTTGCCGTCCAGCGTGTAGAGCGCGTTCAGCGCCTTCGGGTAGTTCGCGAAGTCGAGCTGCAGACCGTCGAGGCCGGCCAGCTGTTTGTTCGCCGCGAACAGCTGGAAGTTCGGGCCGTTCATCCAGAACACGTCGGGCAGGTTGTCCGAGGAGCCCTGCGTCTTCAGCTTGGTGAAGTACTGGTCGAAGACCGCCAGCGAGATCGACACCTTGACGTTCGGGTACTGCTGGTTGAAAGCCTTGATGATCTCCTGCATCGCCGGCTGCTGGTTCACGTCCCAGATCGCGTAGGTGATGTCACCCTTCACCTGGGCCGGATCGTCGGGGACCTTGGCGTCCCCCGCGGTGTCGGAGTTGCCGCCACAGGCGGTCAGAGTTGCTGCGGTCAGGACCAGGGCGGCCACAACGACTGCGTTCACGGCAGATGGGATTCGCATCAGTTTTCTCCTCGACTAGGCAATCTCTCACTGAGTAGGTTGGCGCGAGGTAACTTATTGACGGATCCTGCGTTTGTATCACTGCGCACAGACGCTCGCAACTACCCTTCCACGATCACAACCATCATTGCTAGGCGCAACTTGGTGCACTCTTGGGCTGGTTTGACCGGTCATGGGCACAATGTGCCGGTGACCGAAGCCACCGCCGCCCCGAATGCGCTGGATCTCTCCCCCGACCCGGACAGCCGGCTGGGGGCGGTCGTCGATGCCGACGGCACCACCTTCACGCTCTGGGCGCCGGCCGCCGAGCGGGTCGAGCTCGCCCTGGTCGCCGAGGACGGCAGCCAGCGGAACCTGGACCTCGCGCACACCGGCGAGTACTGGACCGGGTTCGTCGAGGGCGTCGGTCACGGCCAGCGGTACGGGTACCGGGTGCACGGGCCGTTCGACCCGTCGCACGGACTGCGGTTCAACCCGTCCAAGCTGCTGCTCGATCCCTATGCGCGCGCCGTCGACGGATCGCTGGACCACGCCAGCCCGCTGATCTACGACTCCTCCGAGGGCGACTCGGCGGGGCATGTCCCGGTCGGGGTGGTCGTCGCGGACTCCGAACCACCGCCGCCGATCAGCAAGCCGGTGCACTGGGGTGAGACGGTGATCTACGAGTTGCACACGAAGGGATTCACCAAGCTGCATCCCGACGTCCCCGAGCACCAGCGCGGCACGTACGCCGGTCTCGCGCATCCCGCCGTGATCAAGTATCTGGCCGACCTCGGCGTGACGTCGGTCGAGTTGTTGCCGATCCACCACTTCCTGACCGAGCCCGCGATCGCGGCTCGCGGCCTGCCGAACTACTGGGGCTACAACTCGCTGAACTACTTCGCCCCGCATGCGCCGTACGCGGCCTCGGGCTCGACGGGTGAGCAGGTCGCCGAGTTCAAGGCGATGGTGGCCGCGTTCCATGCCGCCGGCATCGAGGTGATCCTCGACGTCGTCTACAACCACACGGCCGAGGGTGGTTTCGACGGACCGACGCTGAGCTTCCGCGGCATCGACAACCGCGCGTACTACCGGCTGACCGACGGCGGCACCATGTACGACGTCACCGGTACGGGCAACTCGGTCGACACCTCGCACCCGCGGGTCCGCCGGCTGGTGATGGACTCGCTGCGGTACTGGGTCGAGGAGATGGGCGTCGACGGGTTGCGCTTCGACCTGGCGGTGACGCTGATCCGCAACGAGCGGCACGAGGTCGACACGGTGGGCCATCCCTTCCTCGCCGAGGTCGCGGCAGACCCGGTGCTCGGCCGGGTCAAGCTGATCGCCGAACCGTGGGACGTCGGTTCCTTCGGCTACCAGGTCGGCAACTTTGGCACCCCGTGGTCGGAGTGGAACGGCAAGTTCCGCGACAGCGTCCGCGATGTCTGGCGCACCTCGTCCAACGGCGTCCAGGACCTCGCCTACCGCCTGTCCGGCTCCAGCGACCTGTACGGCGACGACGGCCGCTACCCGTATGCCTCGATCAACTTCGTCACCGCGCACGACGGGTTCACCCTGCGCGATCTGGTCTCCTACGACCACAAGCACAACGAGCCGAACCTCGAGGACAACCGCGACGGCACCGACGACAACCGCTCCTGGAACTGCGGATTCGAGGGCGAGACGGACGACGCCGGCGTGATCGCCCTGCGGAAACGCCAGATGGCCAATCTGCTGTCCACGTTGGTGCTGTCGACCGGCGTACCGATGATCACGGCCGGCGACGAGTGCGGGCGGACCCAGCACGGCAACAACAATCCGTACTGCCAGGACAACGAGACCTCCTGGTTCGACTGGTCCCTGCCGGCCGAATGGTCGGAGCACCTCGAGCTGACCAAGAAGCTGCTGGCCCTTCGCGCGGCCCACCCAACGCTGCGCCAGTGGCACTACTTCTCCGGCCGGCCCGTCGTCCCGGGCGGCCGCAAGGACCTGTCCTGGATCGCCCCGCATGGCGGCGAGATGACCGAGGCCGACTGGCACGACGGCAACCTCCGCACCCTCGGCATGTTCCTGGCCGGCGACGCCCTTCGCGGAACCGACACCGAGGGCAACGTCCAGGCCGACAACTCGTTCCTGATGGCCCTCAACGCCACCGCCGAAACCCGCGAGGTGATCGTCCCCTACGCATCCTGGGCGCCGGCGTACGAAGTGGTCCTCGACACCAGCCACTCCGGCGCGACCGAGGTCGAAGCCGGCGCCACAGTCCCCCTGGCCCCCCGCTGCCTAGTCCTCCTCCGCGCCCTCTGACCAGCGGTCCGGCCTTGTTGCCGCGTGCCACTCTTGAACCAACACCGCCGGAGGCGGATGCGGCGTTTGGCAAGGTGAAGTACCGTCTTTGTTCTCCATACATTCACGGAATGCTTCCCCGCGATTCGGCGTACGGGTGCGGTCCGGACCGAGTTCAGAGGGGGGCTTCTGGATGTACTTCCTGCGGCGCGGCGAGCGCGCACCACGCGAGCACCGCACTCCGATCGGCATCATCCACACGGCCGTGCTCCGGTGGGGCGATCCGGAGATCCCGACCACCCCGCGGCCGGCCGCCCTGCGGTGGCTGGACGGCGTCGCGTATGTCGATCGCCAGGCAAAGACCTTCGCGGAGTACTGGCAGACCCACAACCAGACCGCTCTGGCCGGCGACGGCCCACTCTGGGTGGTCCTCGGCGACTCGACGGCGCAAGGTCTCGGTGCTTCGTCGCCGCTCCACGGTTATGTCGGTCAGGTTCTGGCGGGGCTGAAGCCGCGGGACACGAGTCCTTGGCGAGTCCTCAACCTGTCCCGCTCGGGCGCCCAGACCTGGCAGGTGATCCACCAGCAGCTGCCGGTGCTCGAGGAGCTCGGGGTGGAACCGGACCTGGTGACCTGTGGCATCGGCAGCAACGACGTCCTGGGCACTCTCCCGAAGCGATTCCACTCGACCATGCGCGAGCTGATCGACCGACTGCCACACTCCTCGGTGATGCTCGACCTGCCACTCCCCGACGGCCTCTGGGGAATCGGCGGCCTCTGCAGCCCGTACGTCGCCGGCATCAACCGCACCATCCACAGTGCGGCAGCAGCCCGTGGACTCCCGGTAGCGAAGGTGTCCCGCCACTTCGCCCGCCCGTGGCACGGCCAGTTCGCCCCGGACCGCTTCCACCCCAACGACCTCGGCTACCACCACCAGGCCCGCGCCGTCCTCGCGGCCCTACCGCAGACAGTCCTGCAGCCTCAACAGGTCCTGACGTAGGACCGATCAACGGTCTGGTCTCAGGCTTCGGGGGTCGGGCCGTCGGCGAGCAGTAGGTAGAGCGAGCGGCGGGCGTCCGTCAGGATCTTGGCTGCCGCCGTGCGCTGCTCCTCCGAGCCGCTGCGGACGACCTGCCGAGTGGCTGAGTGCAGCTCCTCGAGCAGTCCGCGCAAATCAGTGGCGGGCTCAGCATTCGCGAAACCGGCGAACGGGTCGATCGACGTCTCGCGACGCCCCTCGACGTACTCGCGGCCCGCATCGGTGAGGGTGACGAGCTTGCGGCCGGCTTCCGCGGTCACGGTGACCAGGCCCTCGTCTTCCAGTTGGTTGATGGTCGGGTAGATCGCGCCGGGGCTGGGGGTCCAGCGTCCGCCGCTGCGGTCGGCGATGGCCTGCATCAACTGGTAGCCGTGCATCGGCTCCTCGGCGAGCAGGATCAGGACGGCCGTTCGGACATCACCGCGCGGGGCTCGACCGCGGCCTGGACCGCGTCCGGGGCCCCGACCACCGCGTCCACGGTGCATCGGCATGCCTTCTCCCATCCGCGGTCCGCCGCGGTGGGGGTGCTGGTGGCCGCGTCGGCGGCCTTCACGTTCATTGGGGATGTACATAATATCCTCCTAGATATTGTTCATGACACTAACGATATATCGTTACTGTCTCCAACGCAACTCTCGACCAAAAGCTTCCCTCTGCCCCTGGGGCAGGGTGTTCACTGAGGCCCATGACCGGCGCACGAGACACCGACGACGAGCTGACGATCAGTGAGTTCGGGCGGCGGGCGGGGCTCTCGCACAAGGCTTTGCGGCTGTACGACGTGTCCGGGTTGTTGCCGCCGGCGCGGGTGGATCCGGTGAACGGGTACCGCCTGTACGTTCACGGGCAACTGGAGCGGGCTCGGCGGATCAGCGTGTTGCGGCAGATCGACATGCCGCTGAGCACGATCGCCGAAGTACTGGCGGGGACCGACGAGGAAGCACTGGTCCGGCTGGATCGGTGGTGGGCCGCTCAGGAGGCGACCACCGCGGACCGGCGGCTCACAGTGGAGTATCTGCGCGACCGGCTGACCCGGACGGGATCGCCCGGGTTGAGCCCGCGGCCGGTGCTGACTCGCGACGTACCGGAGACCAAGATCGCGTCGATCCGGCAGGACACCGATCAGCAACTGCTGCGGGCCGTGATCGTGTCCTCGACATTGGAGATCCGCGCTCACTTGGACGGCCCCGGCCTCGCGGTCGCCAGCCAGACGTGGGTGATTTACCACGGCGCGGTGACACCGGACAGCGCGGCCGCGGTCGAAGTGTGTGTGCCGTTCACCGGGCTGGTCGAGCCGGCCGGGGCGATCGCGATCCGGGTCGAGCCCGCGCACACCGAGGCGTACTGCACGCTCACCAAGGACGAGGCCGTCTATCCGCGAATCATGTTCGCCTACGACATCCTCGGCGACTGGGTTCGCAGTACCGGACAACTGACGACAGGCGCGGTCCGCGAGATCTATCTCCGCGACTTCCGCTACCTGGAAGGTCCGGACCCGGCCGTCGACATCGCTCAACCGATCAGAGGAAAAGCCTGATGGACTACAGCAAGCAATCCGCCTACAGCGACCCCGGAGCTCATGCCGCGCTCCTCGACGCTCTGCCGTCGGACATCCCCGGGCTGACCGCCGTGATCCAGAACGTCATGATCCACTACCGCGGCGGTGGCGTGGAGTTCACCGGCGAGCACCTGGAGGAGGTCAACAACCGCTGGGTCGAAGTCATCCTGGCGACGGACAAGCGACGCAACGGTACGCCGCTGGCGACTCCCCGCGAACCCGTCGATCGTGTGGCTGGTTGCTGCCGGGACTACGCCCTCCTGACAGTCTCCGCCCTGCGGCACAAGGGGATTCCTGCCCGCACGCGGATCGGGTTCGCGACGTACTTCCTGCCTGGGTTCAACCACGATCACGTCGTGGTCGAATATTGGAACGGCGAACGCTGGGTGATGGTGGACTCGCAGATCGAGCCCGGCGAGCACTGGGGTTTCGACGTCCACGACATGCCGGCCGGGCGGTTCAAGTCCGCGGCGGAGGTGTGGAAGGGGTTCCGCTCCGGCGAACTCGACGGCGACGATTACGGCGTGGACCCGGGGCTGCCTCTCCGCGGCGGCTGGTTCATCCGCGACTACGTGTTCCTGCAGTTGGCGCACCTCCAGGGCGACGAACTCCTGCTCTGGGACGGCTGGGGCGCAATGGCGGATCACCTCGACATGGACCTCACCCCGACCGACGAGCTAGCCGCGCTCCTGATCGCCTCGGACGCCGGCGACGACACAGCCACCACCAAACTCGGCAACCTCTACCGCGAAGACCCCGACCTCCACCCCGGCCCCCGAATCACCCTCCACTCCCCCACCGGCACTCCCCCTTGCTCGATAGACCTCACCACCCGCCAGAAGGTAGACGCCGAGGTCGGGTAGTCCCTCTGGGCCTTGGACGTACGTCGAACCAGGCGGGGCGAGAGTGGTTGCTCTTAGCAACTGTACGGCGAAGTCGTGCCAACGAAGCGGTTCGCCGTCGAGGTGCAGAGACTGCGATTGCGCCAACGCGTTGGGGACTGCGGTTGCGCCAACGCGTTGGCGACTGCGGTTGCGCCAACGCGTTGGCGACTGCGGTTGCGCCGGCGCATTGGCGATGCGGTTGCGCCGGCGCATTGGCGATGCGGTTGCGCCGGCGCATTGGCAGTGTGGTTGCGTCGGTGCATTGGCAGTGTGGTTGCGCGTCTCCGCTGCGGGAGTGTGCTAGTCGGGCTGGTGCAGGTCAAGAGCGCTTCGCGTCCCTTCGGGATCGAACAAGTTCGACTCTTGACCTGCCCCATCCCGACCAGGGAAGGACGCAGCTACGCGGATCCGCGCTGACGTGTGAGCTGCCTCCGGGATTCCGTCCGCCCGGGTGGTTCGGGGTAGAAGCGGGGGGATAACTCCTCTTGGTGGGGTTCGCCCACTGTTCTGCCAGTGGGCGAAGCACCACACCGTGCGGTAACCACATCGAGCGGGGGGTGGGCCGGCGCTCAATCGTGGGTTTCCGGGGGCGGCCCCACCCGGACCTACAGAACCCGCAGAACCCTGTCCAGTAACCGGTTTCCCGGGTGGGATCGGCGAGTTCTGTAGGTGTGGATGGGGCCGGGCGGTGGGCCTCGCGTCGAGCAGTGGCGCGGTTCGGTCAGCTGCCGGCTTGTGGGACCGATACCGGTCTACTGGGCGCTATCGGTCGAACAACCCGCTATCGGCGGCAGGGCCGTCCGGGTGGATGCCGGGTCGTTGGACCGATGCCGGCCTGTAGGGCGGTATCGGCCGGACAGCCGGCTATCGGCCGGGCGGTTCACCGGCTGGTCCACCTGGTGGTGCGCTTGTTCCGCAAGGTGGTTCGGGTGGGACCGGGGCGGTGATTGTGTTGGGGGTTCGGACAGGTCGTGGGGACCTGGGACAAGGTACTTGTTGTCCGAGGCCCCGATTTGGTGTTCAAGGTCTCCACTACCTGCCCGAGATTCGGCCGGCGGCGGATGAAATCGCCGGGTTCCTTACCACGGAAGGCGTTCGGCCGCCCCCCCCCGACGTAATCCCTTGAACCTGTGGCCGTTCTTCTCAGCGGCTCCGGGCGTAGCTGCGTCCTTCCCTGGTCGTGGTGAGGTGTGTCAAGGGTCGAACTCGTTCGAGCCCGAAGGGCCGCGAAGCGCCCTTGACTCACCTCACCACGACTAGCAAACTCACGCAGCCCGGCGA